>JAYKIC010000341.1:0-11218 GCA_035284985.1 Leptolyngbyaceae cyanobacterium | reverse complement strand
TATATCTGTTCTGATCGTACTATTTTGCAGGTCCAAGCGTAAGGGAGTTGCAACGAAAAAATACACCTAGGTTGTGGGGTAGGGGGTACTTTGGCAGGGGTGGAGATAACCCTAATCCAGCTTGGACTATTCCTTTGAGGCGATCGCTAATCCTCCCAACAGGCCAATATCAAGGAATCATTCCAATATCAAGGAATCATTGCGATGGCAGACCCCCGATTTTTTCAAGAAACCGGGGGTCTAAAAAGATCAGGACTCTAAACTTTCTATGCCAAACACTATGCCAAACAAGCGGCTAAATCCTGCTCTGGGGTGGTGATGGCTTGCAGATGATAGGTATCTGCCAACAGCTTGAATACATTGGCTGAAATAAACGCAGGTAAGGTCGGTCCCAGACGAATATTTTTGATGCCTAAATGTAACAGTGTCAGCAAAATTGCCACAGCTTTTTGCTCATACCAGGAGAGAATCATGGATAGGGGTAACTCATTTACGTCCACCTCGAAGGCTTTGGCGAGGGCGATCGCAATTTGAATGGCGGAATAGGCATCATTGCACTGGCCCACATCCATCAACCGGGGCAGTCCGGCCACTTCTCCCAGATGGCGATCGAAAAAGCGGAATTTACCACAGGCTAACGTGAGTACGACACAATCATCCGGCACTTTTTCCACGAATTCCGTGTAATAGGTGCGGCCCGGTTTCGCCCCATCACAGCCCCCCACTAAGAAAAAGTGGCGAATCTGACCATTCTTGACCGCGTTGACGACGGTATCGGCTACGGACAATACCGCATTGTGGGCAAACCCTACGTTCACCGATCGCACTTCTTGGGCAGCAACGTCCTCCTCAGTGAACCCAGGCAGGGCTAAGGCTTGCTCAATCACGGCAGCGTAATCGGGAATGCCATGGCCATCGGCTGGCAAATAGTTGAGGTGGGGATAGCCCACGGGACCGATGGTAAATAGCTTGCCGCTGTAGGTGTCATGGGGCGGCATCAAACAATTGGTTGTCACCACGATCGCTCCTGGAAATTTGGCAAACTCCCGTGTCTGGTTTTGCCAAGCGGTGCCGTAATGGCCGTAAAGATGGGGATAGGTGGCTTTGAGTTTAGGATAGCCGTGGGCGGGGAGGAGTTCCCCGTGGGTGTAGACCGTCAACCCTTTGCCCTCAGTCTGTTTCAGGATCGCTTCCAGTTGGCGAATGTCGTGACCGGACACTAAAATCGCTTTGCCGGACTGTCCATTCAGGGGCACTGCCGTTGGCGTGGGGTGGCCGTAGGTGTGGGTGTGGCCCGTATCCAACAACTCCATTGACCGCAGGTTAATTTTGCCCACTTCTAGCGCTAGCCCGACCCATTGCTCTAAATTGAGGTTGGCATCATCCAACGCATTCAGGGCGCGATAAATAAAACGGTAGATTTGCTCATCTTCTTGGCCTAATTCGTAAGCATGGAAGGCATAGGATGCGGCTCCTTTTAATCCGTAGAGGACCGTCAGTTTTAAGGAAAAGACATCCACCGCATCCGGTCCCACCTGGCTGATAAACTTGAGGGCGATCGCTTCTCCCTGTTCCACCAAATCCCCCGTCATATCTGGGGTATAGGTGGCAATGGCGGACCAATGGTGGTCTCTTGCCCCCAACTGCGTTTTCAGGGATTCTCGCAGGGCGATCGCCCGTTCAACATAGTCCACAAACCGAGCAGTGCTAAAATTTACATTGGTCATGGTGGCGAATAGGGCTTCGCAGGTGAACACATCAACGGCGTGGGTATCTAACCCTTGGGCTTTTGCGGTTAACGCAACGGCTGAGATGCCCCGCAAACAATGGACTAACAAATCCTGCATCGCATTCACTTGGGGACTTTTGCCACAGGCTCCAAATTGATGACATCCATCGCCGCTGGCGGTTTGTTCACACTGTTCACAAAACATGATGCTTGTTCTCCATTTCTATGAATTGCTCTCTGAACAACAGCATAGGGGAATATCATCTAGAACACTTTGACTTAAGTCAAAACCACCAGCATCGTTCAAAATAATCTCAATTTTTACTATGGTTGACTCCACTGCCCCGTTCTCCGCATTGTTGGACTTTCTCAGTAGCACTCAGCTTTTTGATGGCTTGGATCGGGAACAATTGGCCGAGTTAGCCCAACTCATTTGTAGCCAAACCTACGATCGCGGCACATCGATTTTTTTGCAAGGAGACACCGCTGACGGATTTTTTATTGTGCGATCGGGTCGGGTGAAAGTATTTCAATTATCGGCCAATGGTCGGGAGCAAATCCTCCATATTTTTGGCGAAGGGGATCATTTTGCTGAGGTACCTGCTTTGGATGGTAAATGTTTTCCCGCTGCCGCTACCGCATTAGAATCGACGGAACTACTGTTTTTTCCCCAGAAGTTTTTCCTAGCATTATTAGAAAAAAATCCCACCATTACAATTAATTTACTCAAAAGTTTTGCCCGTCACCTACGGCGGTTTTCCCTGTTGGTCGATAACTTATCATTGCGGGAAGTACCAGGACGATTAGCCACCTATTTACTAAAGTTAAGTGATGAGGATGGGGGGAGCGATCGCCTCCACCTCGATATTACCAAAAGCCAATTAGCAGCCTTGTTAGGGACGATCCCTGAAACTCTATCCCGCACCTTATATAAACTGAGTCAAGAGGGAATCATTGAGATTGACGGCAAAGCGATTGATGTGCGCGATCGCCCTGCATTAGAACGACTGGCCCAATAACTAGACTACGCTGGCTGCTCGAAAGGTGGAAATCATGTGGGAGGAATCTGATTTATTTGATGCATCAATGCACACCAAGTCGTATCATCAAATTCTCCCGTACTTTCTATATTTAAAACTAATTGTAGAATTCTCAGGGAAGCCGCAGTCATCATGTCAAACCTCCCATCAACTGGACCATTATAAACAGAGAGGAGATGTAATGCTTGTTGCAACTTTTTTACTTCTACACCAATATCACCTTGTTTTAGTGAATTTGGCTCCAACATATCAATTGCCCTCTGCCACACAGGGATTGAGCCATAATTCTCTGCTTCTATTTCTAAATTGACTGGCTTCGATTGGATAGTAGTGGAAGGAAAAGATGATAGAAACTCCATGATAACTAATCCTTGGTGACGTTGGTAATTAATAGGGAACTCGCTAGCTCGATCTAGTTTTAGCTAGATTTAACTTAAATCCTAAGGTCAACTTAGGCGACAGACCAATGATGATTGTGCGTGGTTTCCAAAAGAAACAGATTAATATTAATTTCAATATTCTTTTACTTTGTCGATTGCAATATAAAATCTATGTATTTCTGTGGATAAGGTGGATGTTTAGGTGAGCAATGTTGTTAGAAAAAATTTACACAATGCGGCCTTAACTAAGGAGCCTCAATATTCCCGTCCCCTTTTGTGTCCCCTTAGTAAGTGCTGCCCTACGGACTACCAGGGTTAAACTATAATTCCTGTGAAGATGCAGGAGTATAACAACCATGACACGGGCTGAAACGGCGGACATTATCGTGATTGGTAGCGGCGTTGGCGGGTTATGCTGTGCCGCGCTGCTGGCGAAATACGGGTTTGAGGTGACAGTGTGTGAAAGTCATACCATTCCTGGTGGTGCAGCCCATAGCTTTCAGCACCAGGGATTTACCTTCGATTCAGGGCCATCGCTGTATTCGGGATTATCCTACAGGCCGTCTACCAATCCTCTGCGGCAAGTGATGGATGCCATCGGGGTAGATTTAGAGTGGGCCACTTACGACACTTGGGGCTGTCGGTTGCCAGAGGGGGACTTTGATACCCAGGTGGGGGCAGCACAGTTTTGCGATATCCTGCAACAACTTCGAGGTTCCCTAGCGGTGACGGAGTGGCAAACATTGCAGCGGGTGATGGAACCCTTGAAACAGGCGGCGATCGCCCTCCCTCCCGCCGCCATACGTTTAGATTTAGCCGCCATCCTCAGTGTTGGCTCATTTTTACCCCAAATGGCTCCCCATGCCCTACAAATGGCGCGACTGACCGGACCATTTAGTAAATTAATCGAAGAAGTCGTCACCGATCCCTTTGTCCGCAACTGGCTGGACCTGCTCTGTTTTCTCCTATCGGGATTACCCGCCGATGGTACCCTCGCCGCTGAAATGGCCTTCATGTTTGGCGAATGGTACCGCCCCAATGTCAAGCTAGATTACCCCATCGGTGGCAGTGGGGCGATCGTGGATGCGCTGGTCCGGGGCCTGAAGCAGCATGGCGGTCAATTGCGGCTCAATGCCCATGTGGAGCAGGTAACGGTGGCCGGAGGACGAGCAACCGGGGTTAAACTGACCAATGGGCAGCAATTACGGGCTAGGGAAGCCGTCATTTCCAATGCCTCGATTTGGGATACCCTTAAACTATTGCCAGCGGCAGCGGTTCCCCCTAGCTTTATCGAAACGCGCCAACATACGCCCCAGTGCGCCAGTTTCATGCATCTTCACTTGGGCATTGATGCTACCAAGTTGCCAGACAATCTCGCCTGTCACTATATTGTGGTGAACGATTGGGCCAAAGGGATCGAGGCACCCCAAAATGTGGTGTTAATTTCCATTCCCTCTTTGCTCGATCCGTCATTGGCACCGGGAGGCTGTCACACCATCCACGTCTACACTCCCGGCAACGAACCCTATGATTTATGGCAAGGGGTCGATCGCCACAGTACGATGTACGAAACCCTGAAAAAACAACGGGCTGAGGTGATGTGGCAGGCATTGGAGCGGGTGATTCCCGATGTGCGATCGCGCTGCTGGGTCAACTTAGTGGGCACTCCCCTCACCCACGAACGGTTTCTGCGCCGACACCAGGGCACCTATGGCCCCGCCTTCCGGGCTGGACAACAGCTATTTCCTAGCCCCCATACCCCCGTACCCGGATTCTGGTGTTGTGGCGACTCAACCTTTCCCGGCATCGGCCTCCCGGCTGTCGCCACCAGCGGCATGATCGTCGCCAACACCATCGCCCCCATCAACAAGCACCTGGATCTGCTCAAAGCCCTATCAGGATAAACTCATACTACCGCTACAGAAATTCTATAGAATGAGTACATCTCTCAATTTGTCGCATTTTCAGCAACATCGAGTATGGTCTTCATTCGTATTCCCAAACCCTGGCATCTGCCGGAAAACCGCATCACCGCTGAATCGTCCTACTTTAATCGGCGGCGATTTTTGAAAACTCTGGCTGGCGCTAGTATTGGTCTTTCTGCCACCGCATTAACGGGTTGTCAGACTGCTAGTGGGTCCGATGCCTCTCCTCTCATCGGGCTGATGGATCTGGCGGCAACGGTTAATCCCGATTTTGTGGAGGGCGATCGCCCCCTCACAGGCCGAGAACTCGCTTCCACCTATAACAACTTCTACGAATTTGGTGGTACCAAAAACATTTGGCGAGCGGCCCAAGCCTTGCCCACCGATCCTTGGACCGTCGAAGTCAGCGGCTTAGTGCAGAACCCTAAAACCTACGATTTAGACGACCTCACCCAAACCTTTGATTTAGAAGAGCGAGTCTACCGTTTTCGCTGTGTGGAAGCCTGGTCCATGGTAGTGCCCTGGATTGGGTTCCCCATGCGGAAAATTCTGGAAGCGGCAGAACCCACTTCGGAGGCCCGATTCGTCCGCTTTACCTCCTACTATAATGAGTCCGTCACACCGGGACCAGGAGGCTTTGGGCGATCGCTCCCCTGGCCCTACACCGAAGGCTTGCGAATTGAAGAGATGGCCAACGACCTCGCCTTTTTTGCGGTGGGACTCTACGGTCAAACCTTACCGAAACAAAACGGTGCCCCGATTCGCATGGTCCTGCCCTGGAAATACGGCTTTAAGGGCGCTAAATCCATTGTCAAAATCGAGTTTGTGGCCGAACAACCCGCCACCTATTGGAACACTTTGTATCCCCAAGAATATAAATTTGAATCCAACGTGGAACCCGATGTACCCCATCCCCGCTGGTCCCAGGCGCAAGAGAAGCTGATTGGTCCCGGCCCTGATTTCTCCGTGGAAATTGTCCCCACCTTACCCTACAACGGCTACGGCGACTACGTGGCTGCACTGTACGCTTAACGACTCCGGCAGCAAGGAGAATAACGAACCAAACTTCACTTCCTAGTTCAGCGCCTGATTCTCCTGGTTTATCCTGGTTCCCAGCGTCTCACTGGGAACCCTTACCGGAGGCTCTGCCTCCGAGATTAATAGCGACAGACCTGAACAGCTACTTTGACTAGGAACCCAGGAAGCCAGGAAAAGCTGGGACATTATCGTCAGATTAATCGTTGTATCCAAGGGGCTTCCTGCCGTGATAAGGCATAGGCCCGTAAATCGGCTTTGGTTACGGTATCCACACTCACCAGGGCTTCCGGATTAATGGCCGTGATGCTTCTCAATACCTGGTTTTTCCGCCGTTTGGGTAAAATGCAGAACGTCAAACGGGCATCGCCCTTCGCTCCCGTAGCATTCAATACAGTCACATCCACCCCCATACGCCGTAGCGTCTCGGCGACTTGGGGAGCATCGGTGGCTGCAATGACCCGGATAATACAATTTCCCAATGCTAACCAGCCATCAATGGTACTACCCAGCAATGTTCCCGATGCAAACCCCGCCCAAAGGCCAGAATTTTGACCGGATTATCAATGCCCTGAATCGCCTTGCTCGTCGCAAACAGCCATAGCAGGGATTCAACAAAACTGAGAGATGCCGCCAGGGTTCGATACCCTCGCACCAACATACTAATGCGGAGTGTACCAATGGTAACATCGGACAAACGGGCACAGAAAATCAATAGTGCCCCTAAAAAGGTATCCAACATTATTCGCCTATTCGCACCTCTAGTGATTCACTTCTGCTAAGTTAACTTACGCCCTTAAGCTTGAACGGTAATATAGTCAAAAAACTAGGAATTCAAACCGATGAAAATTGCGATCTTATCTAGAGACGAGTCCCTTTATTCCACCCGTCGTCTCAAAGAAGCCGCCACAGCGCAAGGCCACACGGTTCAAGTCATTGACTATTTAAGGTGTTACATGAATATTACCTCCCACCGTCCCCAAGTTATTTATCAAGGGGAACTGATGGAAGGGTTTGGGGCGGTGATTCCTCGTATCGGGTCATCCCACACGTTTTACGGGACAGCTGTGGTCCGGCAGTTTGAGATGATGGAGGTGTTTGTGGCCAACTCGTCCCAAGCCATTTCCCGATCGAGGGATAAACTGCGCTGTCTCCAACTCCTTTCTAAAAAAGGTATTGGCCTTCCCGTCACCGGATTTGCCCACTCTACCCAGGACATTGAAGGACTGATCAATATTGTGGGTGGAGCGCCCTTGGTGATTAAACTGTTGGAAGGCACCCAGGGAATTGGGGTGGTGCTGACGGAAACCCAGCAGGCGGCTAAGTCGGTGATTGAAGCCTTTCGGGGCTTGGATGCGAACATTTTGGTTCAAGAATTTATCGCTGAGGCGAAGGGTGCCGATCTCCGTTGTTTTGTGATTGGGGATAAGGTGGTCGCGGCCATGAAGCGTCAGGGCGCACCGGGTGAGTTTCGGTCCAATTTACATCGGGGCGGCAGTGCCGAAAAAATTAAACTAACCCCAGAGGAACGGAGTACGGCCATTCGATCCGCCAAGGCCATGGGTTTACGGGTGGCGGGGGTGGATTTATTGCGCTCTAACCATGGTCCTGTGGTGATGGAGGTGAATTCATCTCCTGGTTTGGAGGGCATTGAGATGGCGACGGGGGTGGATGTGGCGAGTAAAATTATCGAGTTTTTGGAGAAGAATGCGCCCTTTAGCAGTAATGTGGATCGAATTGAACCCTGAGGGAATGGTGCATGGATGAGACCGTTGATGGGACTGCCAAACAAGGGGTCGGGCAAAGGTTGGGGCACGAATTTGAGCATAAGTTTAAGATCCATGGTGCGGTGGTTTATCCGGGGGAGCGATCGCAACTTGAACTGCCCATTGCCCGTTTGCCGACTCAGACGATGTTGTCATTGCCGATCACCATTGTTAACGGTCATAAACCTGGCCCCCGGCTATGGTTGAGTGCCGCCATTCATGGTGATGAAATCAACGGGGTCGAAATTATTCGTCAAGTGCTGGAACGGATTAGCCCGGAACAATTGAGGGGCACATTGGTGGCCGTACCCATCGTGAACGTGTTTGGCTTTATTGAGCAGTCCCGCTATTTGCCCGATCGGCGTGACCTAAACCGTTCTTTCCCTGGATCAGCCCGTGGTTCCCTCGCGGCTCGCCTTGCCCATTTGTTTATGCAAGAAGTGGTCAATCGCTGTACCCACGGCATTGATCTGCACACTGCGTCATCCCATCGCACCAACTGGCCCCACATCCGCGCCAATTTGCATGACAGCGAAACCAATCGCTGTGCCCAAGCCTTTGGGACTCCCCTGCTGATCCATGCGGCCATGCGGGATGGGTCGTTGCGACAGGCGGCAGCACGGCAGGGTATTCCGATTTTGCTCTATGAAGCGGGGGAAGCTCTGCGGTTTGACCCAGAGGCGATTCAAACTGGGGTGGCGGGGGTGCTGCGGGTGATGGCCTTGCTCAACATGATTCAGGCTAGGGTTTCCGATCCGGCGATCGCCCCCCTCAGTGTCAGCGAAACCAAATGGGTCCGCACCCCCTCTAGCGGCATTTTGCATAGCCATGTCACCTTGGGTCAGTCGGTGAAACGCAAACAAACCCTGGGCACGATCACCGATTCCTTTGGCGGACGGGCGACAAAAGTGGTTTCTCCTGCCGATGGTCTCGTGATTTGCACCATGCTCAATCCCCTTGTGAACCAAGGCGATGGGATTTTCCACATTGCCCTGTGCCGTCATACCTGAGATTGAGATGGGGCGATCGCCCCACCCCAATTTTCGGACAGGTCTTGTTAACTTGCAGCAATCATCACACCATCGCCCCCCAGAACCCCGTAAAGTCAGAAAGAGAGGCTAAGGGTCTCTACCTGTTGTTCGGAGTGAAAATGTTAGGAGCGTAAGAAAATGAGTGGATTGGGTGGTCTGAATAAAACTCCAAATGGGGTCGTCCTAGGGATGGTGCAACTCCAGTTGCCGAATGTGGTCACACCTGAGGATCTGGCGGCGCAAACCCAACGCATCTGCGAAATGGTCGCCAAAGCCCGTCGCAATATGCCCACGATGGATTTGGTGGTATTTCCCGAATATTCCCTCCACGGGTTATCCATGGACACGAACCCGGCGATTATGTGTCGGCTAGATGGTCCCGAAGTGGCCGCATTTCGCCAAGCCTGCGTGGAGAACAAAATTTGGGGATGCTTTTCCATCATGGAGTACAATCCCAACGGCAATCCCTACAACAGCGGCATCATCATCGATGACCAAGGGGAACTGAAGTTGTATTATCGCAAGCTCCATCCCTGGGTTCCCGTAGAGCCGTGGGAACCGGGCAACATCGGTATCCCCGTGTGTGAAGGGCCGAACGGCAGTAAACTGTCTCTGATTATTTGTCACGATGGCATGTTCCCCGAAATGGCGCGGGAAGCCGCTTATAAAGGGGCTGAGATTATGATTCGCACGGCGGGATACACCGCTCCCATCCGTCATAGCTGGCGGATTACGAATCAGGCCAATGCTTTCTGCAACTTGATGGTGACGGCATCGGTGTGCATGTGTGGGTCCGATGGTAGCTTTGACTCGATGGGTGAGGGCATGATTGTGAATTTTGACGGGGAGCCGTTGGTGATGGGTAGCCACCGCCCCGATGAAATCATCACCGCTGAGGTGCGCCCCGATTTGGTGCGGGAGGCTCGGCAATATTGGTCTGTGGAAAATAATATTTACCAGTTCGGCCATCGCGGCTATGTGGCGGTGAAAGGAGGTGCCCAGGATTGCCCCTATACCTATATGAAAGATATGGTGGCGGGGAATTATCGTTTGCCGTGGGAAGATGAGGTGGTTTATACCGATGGGACATCCTGTGGCTTTGAAGCCCCCACCCGTGAGTACCAGGGTGAGGAGAAGGTGAAGGCGATCGCCTAAGGCTCCCAATCACCACGATTCAGATTCGTCCCGCTTGACGGGTAAGGGGAGGCGCTAACCCGGTGGTGTGGGGTATGCCCCGCATCACCCTTCTCCCCTAGGGAATGGGGATTCAAACCGAATTTGAACGCGATCGCCCTCCACTATTTCCCCGCCAAGCGATCGCTCCCTACAATCTACTTTTCCCAAAAGTCCCGTTCGAGAATATTTTCTATATCAGATTCATAGGGCCAGCGATCGGGAAATGAATCATGGTTATATTCCTTCCGTACATTTTTCAGAGCCGATCGCCATGCTCGTGCTACCCTCTCATCCCATATATGTTCGAGGCTAGGGGAGTCTTCTAATAGAAATTCAAGGCGGCTGCGTTGAGTGCGTATCGTTCTTTCCCAGCCATGGTAATCATCGGGGGAATTTACATAGAGCCGCTTTAAAAGATGTTCAAAAATCACAGCTAAACGGCTAGCAAGCTCTTTCCGCTCCGATCGCCCCAATGATTCCACCTCCTCAATCAAGTTTTCTAGGTCCAAATTCTCAAAATCTCTAGCTTTGAGCTTGGTTACGGTGTCTTCTGCCCAGAGCAAAAAATCCTGTTCGTAAAGCGATTGCGACGCATAGCCTTCGGCTAATCGCTTTTCGATATTAATAACCATTGATTTCTTCCCAGTTAAATTAATCGCTAATCGCCAAGTCCTCTATATTTTAACTCTGTTGGTAATGCCTCCCAACCCTGCAATTTGCGGCTGATCGGAACCACCAGCGCTGGTGACAGCGGCACCGGATAACCTCCGGCGGTGAGGATTGATCAGACTATAAGCGCTGGGAATGAGATAGAGGGCCAGCACCGTGGCACCGCCCACACCGCCAGCGATTACCACGGCCAATGGGGGCCAAAATTGACCACCGCCCAACAGCAGGGGCACAAACCCAATCATGGTGGTGAAGGTCGTGGTTAGAACATGGCGGGTGGATTTCATCACTATATTGCGGATGGCGGCGCGATCGCCCCGTCGTGCTTCTGGGTCATCCTTCAGGGCTGCTAGCACCACAATGGAATCGTTGATCGCGACCCCGATTAGGCCCACGCTGCCGATGATGGGGTTGAAGCCAAAGGGATAGCCAAAGATTGAGATGGCAAAAATACCCAGGCCAAAGGA
>JAYKIC010000340.1:0-11339 GCA_035284985.1 Leptolyngbyaceae cyanobacterium | reverse complement strand
CTGGACAAATATTTTTCGCAACAAGACGGGATAATAAGGCTTCCCCCATTACCCCGCCACCAATGATCCCTAATTTCACGCTTTAACCTGTTGTAATTAAAGACAGTCTTGCATAGTAAGACGATGTTGGAACTAGGCCATTCGTACCTGTTCCATTTCCCATGCAGGTGCCGGAGCCGCTGGACGGGCCGACATGGTGGATTGAGGCTGTTGCATCACCGGGGGTTGATTCATCGTACCCACAGGTGTACTGACCTGAACACAGTTGGGGGTGAACAAGAAGATACTTTCGCCAATTCGCTCTTGATGACCGTCAATGGCATAGGTGCCGCCCGCAACAAAATCAACCGAGCGTTGCGCCTGTTCCGCATCCATCATGGTCAGATTAAGCACAACGGACTTGCGCTCTCTCAAGGCCCGAATCACATTAGGCATCTCCTCAAAGCTGCGAGGTTCCATGACTACCACCTCAGACATCCCATTGAGGGCACCGGGCATACCGATGACATTATTGAGGGCGTTACTTCCCGGCTCTGGCCCCATCGTGGCACGTCGGCTCAATCGCCGCCGGGGAGACTCTTCCGCTTGCACTACATCACTATTTTCCTGTTGATAGAGATTTTGATATTCCCCTCCATCCATTTCATCATATTCATAATCATAGTCTGCTGGCTCATTGAGACCAACAAAATCCCGCAACTTACCAAAGATATTGCTCACTGTTCCTACTCCATCACTGACCAAATCAACATAATAAAAAACTTTAGCGATTGCCAAACCCTGAGGCAATCAGCCAAACTCACAACCCTGAAGAAGATTATGAACCCCGAATAACTTAAGTAGCAATTACAACCGTAACTCCGTACTCTTAAAAATATACCTAAACACAGCCCTGATCCAAGGAATTTCGGTAGACTTAGCTAACCATCAGTGCAATTCCAGAACCTTAAAACGTTCCGCTATGAGTAAACATTCTACACGTTTGTCAACTCGTTAACCAATGCCGCTTCTTCAAGAAAGATGAGTGACTTTGATGAATACTATACCTTATGTTTTCCTGTGGGAATATCCTGCATTAATTTGATACAAATCGGCTGACCTAATGGTTGATCTACATGGCCTAACTTAGGGTAGATGACGTAAGGGGACTAAGATTGGAACGATCCCGAAATATTTATTAATTTTTTAGGAATAGTTCGGGTTAGTGACAGTTCTGCATTGAAGGGGCTAGGGGAATAGCGCCGATATCTTCTAGCAGTTGGCGATCGCGATCCTGTTCAGGATTGTCAGTTGTAAGCAATTTATCCCCATAAAAAATTGAGTTGGCTCCGGCTAAAAAGCATAAAACCTGAGCTTCTCGGCTCAAATTATTACGGCCAGCGCTGAGGCGCACCATGGCTTTGGGCATAATAATTCGAGCAACCGCGCACATTCGCACCAGTTCCATGGGGTCAATCATGGCTTGGGATGCCAAGGGAGTTCCGTCCACCGCGACTAAGGCGTTAATCGGCACACTTTCAGGGTGGGGATCAAGACTAGATAGGACTTGGAGCATGTGGGCGCGATCGCCTATGGATTCGCCCATGCCAATAATGCCACCACAACAGACCGTGATCCCAGCTTGCCGCACCCGATCCAAGGTTTGCAACCGTTCGCCATATGTACGGGTTGTAATAATGTTGTCATAAAATTCGGGACTCGTATCCAAGTTGTGATTGTAGGCGGTGAGGCCAGCTTCTGCTAGTTGTGCGGCCTGGGTCTCTGTTAGCATTCCAGCCGTAACGCAGGCTTCCATGCCTAGTTGCCGTACTCCCCGCACCATGTCCAGCATGTCGTCGAATTTAGCTCCGTCCCGAATTTCCCGCCACGCCCATCCCATACAAAACCGACTGGCACCCTTAGCCTGGGCCGCTTGGGCCGTTGCTAATACTTCATCCACCGTTAGGGGCGCTTGGGGAGCAATTGCGGTATCATAATGGGCGGATTGGGGACAATAGGCGCAGTTTTCGGCACAGCCCCCCGTTTTCACACTGAGCAATGTGGCTAATTGAATGGCGTTATGGGGCTGGAACTGACGGTGAAGGCTCTGGGCTTCATAGACCAAATCCATCAAGGGCTTTTGAAGCAGGGCTTGAATTTCTGCAACTGTCCAATTGTGGCGAACGGCGGAAAGAGCAGTCTGTACCATAATGACCCTTTTTGATAGCTGGATAAGATTTGGACGGCAAAAAGAACCTAAAACGATTTTGATTTTCACGTTTTAGAGCCTAAATCCTACCATTGGCAGAGTTCAGGTGCATCATTAAAATCAATGCCGTTCAGCAGACAAAACAATAACAGCGCAAGACAGAACCATGACAGCAAAGTGCGCGGCAGTTCAGCCCACAGCTATTGTATGCAGTTGATGATTATACGGTACTAATGTGGGGTTAAGGTAGGGAACGCCAACTTTTCCAATAGTTTATTTGTATCATGCCATTATCTTTAGAACAACCCAGGGACAGATGAAATAATTATGGGTTATGGGTTGAGGTCGTCTAATAGGGATTTAACATATATGCGATCGCACCGTTGGATATGGATATCCGCATTTTCGGGTTGATAATAACCATGGCGCTCGTACATTTTGATCGCCGCCTGCATCCGAGTAGACGTTTCCAGCCACATTTCAGTAAATCCATTATCCGCAGCAGTTTGCTCTAAAAGGGTGAGAAGATAGCCACCTAAGCCTTGACCACGAACATGGGGTAGGAGAAACATTTTCCGCAATTCCGCCCCCTGATCACCCGGCTTGGAGGCGCGATCGCAAGGGTGATACGCGCCACTGCCCACAATCTTTCCCCCTTCCTCTACAACCAAAAAGGTTCCATTCGTTTCCCAGTAAGCCTGTTCAACCTGAATGACATCCCAATCGGTGCTATCGGGGGATAGTACCATGTCATATTCCTCTAGAACACAGCGTGCTATGTCAACAACCTGCTGGCGATCGCTTGGCTGCCATGAACGAATTAAGAACCCTTGATAAGCTTTTTGCATGGAAATTCAGTGACTCACTATCTAGGGTAATGAAACATCCCACCCCTACTATACTAATCTCAGAAATTTAAAAGGAGTGCGTGCAATAATAACAACACCTGTGGTGTGATTAAGGGAACATCACACTACTCCAAGCAACCAGCGCTGTCAATGAACAATTAAGAAATGGGGAGAAGCGATGGCAAACTTTTATCCTGAATTAACTGATGACTTTAAGCAATTCATTAGTGAGCAACATATGTTCTTTATCGCATCTGCCCCCATCGAGGGACGTGTTAACCTATCCCCCAAAGGGATTGATACATTCCGCTGCTTCGATAACAAAACGGTTGGATATCTGGATCTGACAGGGAGTGGGAATGAAACGGCTGCTCACCTTCATGAAAATGGTCGAATTACCATTATGTTTTGTAGCTTTACCAAGAAACCACTGATTCTAAGGTTGTATGGCCAAGGCAGAATGATTCAGCCCCGTCATCCTGATTGGAACCTGTTTTATCAAGAGTTTGAACCTGTGTCGGGCAACCGCCAAATCATGGTGATGGAAATCGAGTCACTCCAAACCTCGTGTGGCTATGGTGTTCCTATGTTTGAATTCCAGCAACAAAGGGATACCTTAATAAAATGGGCCGCAAAAAAGGGCGATTCAGGCTTAAACGAATTTCAACTAGAACATAATCAGCAGAGCATTGATGGATTACAAACTAGACTTTTGTCTGACTAAACCAAATCTAATACTGTGATCAGCATGGCGTATACCGCAATGTACTGACCGTGAACACTGTTAATTCAGATGTAAATAACCTGAATTAACAATGTTCAAAACATTACCCTCCCCTTGTAGACAGGGGAGGGTAATGTTCATCCTTTAACTAGGAGTTTTCCCTCTAAAGGATGGGGCGATCGCATTTGATTAACGAGATAAATAAGCGATCGGATTAACAGTACCCTGTTCCGGCAAATGAATCTCGAAGTGGACATGGGGACCAGTACTATATCCTGTACTACCCATTTCGGCAATCTGTTCACCCTGGGAAACTTGTTGCCCCACCCGAACCAAGTTACGGTTGTTATGGGCATAGCGGGTTCGACTCCCATCTGAATGACGAATGTCTACCATATTGCCATAGCCGCCGGAGTTCCAACCAGCAAACTCAACAACACCGGGAGCTGCCGCCACAATAGGCGTACCAATGGGAGCCGCCACATCAATTCCTCGATGCATCCGGCCCCAGCGCCAACCGTACCCGGAGGTCAACGTGCCCTGGGCTGGATAGATATAGCCATTAAACTGGGTAGGTACAGTAGGAAGATAGTTGTCCGGTGCCAACAGGGGCGGTAAGCTGGGCGATACCATTCGTCCAGTTACAGGTTCACTTAGGGGCACATAATTTTCAGAACCCAACGGAGCAGCCGCTAACAATTGAGTCTCTTCAAATTCAACAGTAGCTTCAGGCAATACTGTCGGTTGTGTAATCGGCTCCGCAGCAGTCTCTCCATCTGATGGAAACTGGGGATTAATAACCGAGGCAGCAATCTGAACTTCTGTTTCAGCCGTGTCACTGTCCCCCAGCAACTCCTCCTCATCCACCAAGGTAGCTCCTGCATCAGCAGTAGCAGCAGTATCAACGGGTGAATAAACCCCATTAGAATCTAATGAAGGAACAACCGCCGCGATATTAACTGTGGTGGGAAGTCCGGGAGATGACTGACGATAATCAGCAGATATGGTCTCAATTTCGCTCAACAAACGCTGAACGTAGAAATCGCTAGACCTGACAGCATCAGATTCAGGAACAATTGCCGCAACTTGAACGTCTTGTTCTCCAGATCCTATTGCTTGCTCCAGGGAACGGGTGGCAATAGCTGTATCTAGAGCCGCAACAACATTTTCACCTGTTGGAACACTTACCGGATCAGCGCCAAGGGAGACGCTATCAGGCAAATTTAAAACACGACCCGCAAAAATACGATTTGGATTGCGGATGCCATTTGCGGTAGCCAACTGCTGGGTAGAAATACCGTATCGTTGAGCAATGCTTGCTAAGGTTTCACCCGCCTGAATCTGATGAGTCTCAGGAACGTTAGGTACAACCACTGGTTGCAAAGACGCACCTGGGATAGTCAGTGCAGGAGTTGCCCTAGGCTCATCTTCCAGGGTGGAAAAGGCAATAGGTTCGCCAACCAGCAAGGGCTGATCAATGGAAACCGATACCGTTGCATCTAAAGCAGGTGCATCAAGGCTAGAGGAATCAGTGACTTGGTGCCCCATCTCCCGCAAAATCTCGACCTCAGAAACCGCACCTTGGGACGCATTAGAGTTGGCCGAAGGCTTAATAGCGATCTCCGCTTGCTCAATCACCTCAGAGTCGATTTCATTGATTACAGAATTCTGCTCTACAACGGTGAATGATTCTGCACTTGGCTTTGAATCTAGAGAGGAGTGTTTGTCTAAAATCTTCTGAGAAATATCTACTGTAGTGGCTTTAACCTGGATATGCGCCAAGTTGTTATTTACAGCAACTTCAGTGGCTTCTACAGAAAGGTTCTCTTCAGAAGGATCAAGTTGGTCCACTACAGCCTGCTCTTCAACAACAGCCGACACTTCTACGGGCTGAGGAACAGGCTCGGGTGGAATTCTTGCAGTATGAGGTATTTGTACAGTCTGCCCCACACTTAGAACAACATCATTTTCAAATCCGTTTACCTTGGCGACAGTTTCACTACTAAGACTGTAGTAATCTGCTAAGGTCCACAGGGTTTCTCCTTCCCGGATAACGTGGGCAAAGGTTTGGACCGTAGGTTCAGCCAGGGCTTGAGTAGAGAAATTTTCTTCCAACTCTTCCTGTACCGAAGAAATACCCTCTGATGGCGGTTCAGTTGCTACTGCACGCTTGTTGTGGCAACTCAGTATAGAACCCGATGCCCCGAAAGAGAGGGCAAGACCTAGCATCGCAGCCGATGTCCTAGTCTTGTTACCGATATCCTGGGAAGCACGCTTCCGCTTCTTCAATGAATCACTTGCACTCAGCAACTCATCACAGATACCTTGCTTTGCTTTCCGCTGAATTACTCGTTTCAAGAACGACCTCCTAATGAACAGTAGTCAACTGTCATGAGTGAATCCTAATCACTAGCTGACGATACAGATCACGACTAAACAATGACCGCAGTCACAGAAAAAAAACGAATGCCTATGAAACATTACACTGGTTTTCTGTTTTACACAAGGCGATGACATTATTTAACCACACTTCCCTCTAGAGTAATCCAGAGTCTATATGGTGGCTCACTATACCTGTAATAACTAGACGTTACCAGTCGGCAAGAGGGCCGTCACCTTTAACAAGTACACCCTTAGTTCAAAAGTGTACCCAATTTAACCTAAAACCTAACGCCCCGACCCTGAAGTCGTAAATGCAAAAGCAGAGAAGCTTTGAATTCAAAGTCTATCAGCTATGCCTAGACTGTACAGGGAATATGAAGCAGTCCGATCTAGATCACATATGGTCATAGAGAATATCACGAAGATTTCTCTGCGTCTTGTATCTGGATTATCAAAGGGAATAGAAAGTTAGCATCTTTGGCCTAGAGAGGTATGAGAAATTTGCATCTTTCTACTAACTTTATGAGCTTATAGTGATATTCTCTAAAGTCCCTTCCTGAAAGGCTTTTACTGCAATTCAATAGGGTGTTTTAGGGCTAATGAAGGGCACGTTGGGCAATACGGGGGATGCTAATGCATCCAGGTCAGTATCTCAGCCCACTTGATAGAAATTTCTTATCTGTTTTCAGGGGTTTGGCGCGTCTTTTGTGTTTGAAAATACAGTTAAGTTGAGGTGATATCCCTGGAAACGTGGGGCTAAGTGAGGATGGGTTAGAGGCAAAATGAGTCGCATTGCTTGGAATTCACTGTACTGGGGCGTTAGGAATGTTGAAGTCTAGCTGACGTTTGGCTTCAAACAGGCCAATGGCAACGCTGACAGACAGGTTCAAGCTGCGGACATGGGGTTGAGCCATAGGAATATATAAAGTTGTGTCGCAGCTCTCTAAAACATCTTGGGGTAGACCTGCGGTTTCACAGCCAAATAAGAGCCAATCGGTGGATTGAAATTGGAAGGTGGCATAGGACTCTTGACCTCTAGTACTAAAGCCTAGCCAGCGACCGCCAATTTGATGGTGGTACTGCTGAAAGTCTTGAAATGATTCGTGGTAATGCAAGTCAACGTGCGGCCAATAGTCCAAGCCTGCTCGTTTGAGGTGGCGATCGCTAATTTCAAATCCAAGGGGACCAACCAGGTGTAGGGGGGTTTTAGTCGCGGCACAAGTGCGGGCAATGTTTCCTGTGTTGGGGGGAATATGGGGATTAACCAGGACAATCCTTGGCATGGTTGATCGGAGATGGAATAGGGGGGGTGGACAATGGGTGATTAAGGGGGGGGACGGGAACGGAAAACCCTGCTGCAAAAAAGTTGGAAAAGGGGAGCAAATGGCAAGTACTTATATGAATTTTTAATAAGGTGCTAAGTTCTTGGCTCAGGTGCAAAAGTTGTCCGTGGATGAGGGCATGGGACTATATTGGCAGCTAATCTTTGAGATACGGAAGGTTAATGGGACAAGCGAGTTTATCCAGGGGCTAAGATTAGCTGGTTTAGGAAATATGGCTCAATGCGCTGGTGTTCACTAGACAGGAGGAACGCTCATACACCAATGAATGATAGATTAGGCGGCTAAAGCGGATTCACAGATGGCGGATTCGAGTTGTTGTTCTTGTTCCGCCAGTTTTTGGATGGCTTGAGTCAGGATTTGTTGTGGAGAGATGCCCTGGTTATGGAGCGATCGCCACTGCTGGGCCACATTTCCTTCCCTGAGTATTTTTTTGAGGGGGGTGAGGAAACAGGCATAGCCATTCGCCTTGGCAATGGGCAAAACCTCGTCATAGATGGCGGTGATCCAATCTCGTGCCACGATGGGTTGGCCTGTTTGCCAATGAATTAACTGGGCGTTCAAGCTATCACGGGCTGCCAGTTGTTCATTCTCATCTGCGATCGCCACTAATTCGTCAGCACGGTGGGGATATTGGATGAGGGGATCAAGATTGGGATTTTGCATGAGCTGCATAATCCGAGCTTCTAGCAATGCGGTGATGGCTAACAACGAAATGGGATCGGTGACGAGATCACAAATACGAAGTTCTAAGCGGTTGAGGTTGTAGGGGCGGCGATCGCCATTGGGCCGCACGGACCCCCACAGATGGCGCACATTTTGCATGGTGCCTAGGGCCAGTTGTTCCTCAGTCCACCGGATATAGTGGCTATGGCTCTCAAACAGGGGAACCTGGGCCGGAGTTTTGGGGAACATCTGCCAGCGACTGGAATCTGAGCCAGATGCGTCCCCTCGTAAAAAGGGTGAAGAAGCACTCAAGGCTAAATATAACGGAGCTTCCAACCGCACTAACCGACAAGCTGCCATTAACTCATCGGGATCACTGATCCCAACATTAATATGAATACTGGCTGTGACCACATCTATGCCATAGGTTTGCTCAATATAGGTGTGGTATGGGTTATTGGGGTCAGAACGATGGAAGCGATCGCTCATCTCTAGGGACAAGGTACTGCCAGGGATCAAAGTATAGTCCCCCAGTTGGGCCAGATAACGGCGTAACCGCATCCGGGGTTGTACCAACTCACAGAGGAGGCGATCATAACACTGCAATGGGGGAGTGGTATATTCCACATTGCGGCTATCTGGTTCGCGCATAAAACCGCTCAAATCCGCTGCAATCCGATCGGATAAACCAACGATTTCCCCCGTTGGTTTACCCGTATAGATTTCAACTTCAAATCCTTTGGATAGCCGCACCCTGTCACCTCAGTTATTATGTTTTTTCAATGATAGCGCTAGAAAACGCGATCGATCGTTATAGATCCAGATCGGTCACAGCACCCTTGCTACTGGACGAAACTAACTTGGCATATTTAGCGAGGACTCCCTTCGCATAGCGAGGGGCTGGGGGTTGCCAATTGGCCCGCCGTTGGGCTAATTCCTCATCGGACACATTGACCTGGAGCAAGCGTTGATCCGCATCAATGGTTACAGAATCCCCTTCCTGTACCAGGGCAATGGTGCCCCCCACCGCTGCTTCCGGCGCGACGTGACCAACGACCATGCCATAGGTGCCTCCAGAGAACCGACCATCGGTAATTAACCCGACCGTATCTCCTAACCCAGCACCAATGATGGCAGAGGTGGGGGCCAACATTTCCCGCATTCCCGGTCCCCCTTTCGGCCCTTCATAGCGGACGATGACCACATCTCCTGCCTGGATCTTGTTTTCCAGGATAGCCGCTAAACAATCTTCTTCGGATTCAAACACCCTGGCGGGGCCAGTAATTGCTCGGTTCTTAATGCCTGTGAGCTTCGCCACACTCCCTTCGGTTGCCAGGTTGCCTTTCAAAATACCCAAATGGCCGCTGGGATACATGGGATTATTCCAGGGCCGAATCACGTCTTGGTCCCCAGAGGGTTCAGCGGGAATATCGGCTAGTAACTCGGCTATCGTTTGGCCCGTAATGGTGATGCAGTCCCCATGCAATAGGCCATGGGTTAGCAACATTTTCATGACTTGGGGAATGCCGCCTGCTTTGTGTAGGTCCGTAGCGACGTAGCGGCCCGATGGTTTGAGATCACAGATGACGGGGACACGGGCACGAATGGTTTCGATGTCGTCGAGGGTAAAGGGAATGCCAGTGGCGTGGGCGATCGCCAAAAAGTGCAGCACTGTATTCGTCGAACCCCCCACAGCCATAATCACCGACACGGCATTTTCAATGGATTGGCGAGTGATAATATCCCGTGGTAAGCGCTGTTGCCGAATGGCATCCAACAATACATGGGCTGACTTTTCCGTACTATCCGCCTTTTCCCCATCCTCAGCCGCCATGGTCGAGGAATACATCAAGCTCATTCCCATGGCTTCAAAGGCCGACGACATACTATTGGCGGTAAACATGCCACCGCACGATCCAGCACCGGGGCAAGCCCGCCGCTCCACTTCCATCAGGCGGGTTTCGTCAATCTTGCCAGCACTGTACTGACCTACGGCTTCAAAGGCACTGACCACGGTTAAATCTTCACCATCGTAATGTCCGGGTTTAATGGTGCCGCCATAGACGAAGATGGCGGGGATATTCATCCGCGCCATGGCGATCATGGCTCCTGGCATATTTTTATCACAGCCGCCAATGGCTAACACCGCATCCATACTTTGTCCGGTGCAAGCGGTTTCAATGGAGTCGGCAATCACCTCACGGGATACCAAGGAATATTTCATCCCTTCCGTACCCATGGAAATGCCATCACTAATGGTGATCGTGCCAAAAACCTGGGGCATCCCCCCTGCATCCCGTAAACCTTGCTCGGCCCGGATGGCTAATTCATTAATTCCCATGTTACAGGGGGTAATGGTGCTATACCCATTGGCAATTCCCACAATGGGTTTGGAAAAATCATCATCGCTAAAGCCCACGGCGCGAAGCATGGCACGGTTGGGCGATCGCTGAATGCCTTGGGTAACAACTTGACTCTTGCGGTTTTCAGACATAGTACGTAGGATTCCTTGTGGCGTGGTTCATCCAGTATCCATGATGACGGACAGTGGGGAGAATTGGGAGGGGCAATCGTTACGATTGTTTGCTATTGATATCGTTTCTCCCCTGTTTTGGCCGAAGTTGCAGACATCTTCAACCCCTTGTTCCACACTAGAAACAGAAAAGATTTAATGTCTTCTTAAGTATCATGCCTTCAGTCCTACATGCTTTGAAATGAGGTGATAATA
The DNA here is from genome assembly GCA_035284985.1 of Leptolyngbyaceae cyanobacterium. Classification (GTDB taxonomy): domain Bacteria; phylum Cyanobacteriota; class Cyanobacteriia; order CAKZMO01; family CAKZMO01; genus JAAHGY01. Next base: position 463 of record JAYKIC010000340.1, on the reverse strand, counting down.
TGAAAGCCGAAGAACTCCTCAAACGCTACGAGGCAGGAGAACGGGATTTTTCAGGGGTGAACCTGATTGGGGCCAATCTAGATGGTGCCCAGTTGCAGGATATTAATCTCAGGGGAGCATCACTAGGTGCGGTCAGTTTGCGTCGGGTTCACCTTGATCGGGCCGATTTATCGGATGCGTTTTTATTTCGAGCTGATTTAAGTATGGCTAAACTTCCGGGAGCCAACTTAGAAGGCATTGATCTCACCAAGGCCAACTTGACGGGAGCTTATCTACGCAAGGCCAACTTACGGTGGGCTAAACTCAGTGGCGCAATTCTTACCCACGTTAGTTTCTGTCAAGCGAATCTATCCGGGGTGAATCTTTGCGGGGCCAACCTTCAGGGCATTAATTTACGGTTAGCCAATCTCCACAATGCCAACCTGAGTTGGGCTAATTTGAGCGGGGCACGGCTGAGTGGGGC
>JAYKIC010000339.1:0-7250 GCA_035284985.1 Leptolyngbyaceae cyanobacterium | reverse complement strand
TGATCTAAATAATTACTAAATAATTACTAACGGATCGCCATTCACCAATCGCCATTCACCAATCGCCACTCACTGGCAAGATGCAATTAACAAAAATTGGCAAACAAGGGGCTTCATTAGTTCCTTGCTTTGCTTGCTGCCTGACAAAATCAAGAGTTTTCAGGCGATGGGGCGATGGAGTTAGTGCTGGGGCGATCGCGCCAACTGCCGAATAAGTGAACATAGACATAGGTAAAGGCATTGCCCAGCAGAAAAATTTGGCTAGTGAGATAGATCCAGAACATTAGCACCATCACCCCACCAATCACCCCATAGGACTGGAAGCGGCTACCGATGCTGATGATGCTATTGCTCACCAGATGTTGCAAGGCGATGAAAAGCATCATGGTAAACGCGGCCCCCGGCAACACATCTCGCCACCGAATCCGCACCGGGGACAAAGTCCGCAAGAGAACCATCAGCACAATGGTTAACGTGAGCAGGGTGCCCCCTAGTTGGATACTACTAATCAGATTGAGGTCATCAATGCGGAGAAAGCTGATTTCAAGATCAACCCGTTTGAGTAGGGTCTCTAGTACCGTCACCGCAATTCTCGAAAGCAGCGATAACAGCATCAAACCCGCTGTGCCCAAAACCAGGGTAAATGCAAGGATACGCTCCCAAATAAACTGCAAAACCGTCGATAGCAAATTTTGTTGGTCCTTCGGTTTCTTGTGGGTGTGCCACATTTTTTGCACCGCCCGATCAAGGGCACCAAAGATGTTGCTAGCGGAAATAAATAGGATGACGAAGCCAACGATACTAGCGCCCGTACTATCCTTCTGCAACTGCAAAAACGTTTGACGGACAATGTTAAACGCTTCCTCTGGCAAGGAGTTTTTGGCAAACTGGAGGAGGGCGACCGAGGGATCGGCAGCGCTGGTACATAAATCCTGAAGCAGATCGCCGAAGGCATTATGGCAGATGATGATGGGGCCGACTTTCGCCACAATCCCCCAAATTACCAGAAAAATAGGGAATAGGGAAAACAAGGCATAGTAGGACAGAGCCGCCCCCATCTCCAAGCAACCATCTTGCTGCCATTTGATAAACGTGCGGGTAAAGAGTTGGACAAAGCGCGATCGCAATATGCGATACAACATAGATAGTGCTTTTTTGGCAATCATCAAACAGATTGTAAGTGGCTTTTGAGCATAGGGTCTGTAAACGTTGGTCTAGTTTCAACAAGAGATTCTCACCAACAGATTCTAATGTACGTCAGCCAAGGAATTCTGCCAGGTTTCTATTTTCGTCCTTGGTTAATATATCGAGTTCCTGGAGCTTTGTCAGGGAATAGAGAGGGGGGTAATGTTAAAAACAGGCGATCAAGCCATAGGGCAATAGGATCGGTCTGGAACAAAATCGTGGCACCATAATCATGGCTGACTATTATAGCGATCGCCCCATGGGTTAGAACGTTGTTTTTCCCCCGCGCTGTGGGGGAAAAACAACAGTTACGTCTTAACCTAAGTGTCTACGGCTATAAGTAACTGTGAAGTAATTAACCATCATGGACCCGTTACTGATTCAACTGCTGATCAATGGTGTGGCCGTGGGGAGTATCATCGCCCTTTCTGCGGTGGGATTAACCCTAACCTTTGGCATTCTACGCTTGCCCAATTTTGCCCACGGTGATTTTATGACCTTGGGTGCTTATTTTACGCTGATGTTAAATGGGGCCGGATTGCCCATTTGGTTGGCGGTGGGAGGGGGTGGAGCCTTGACCATTGGGGGGGCAATGCTGACGGAGCAGCTCGTCTGGCAACATCTGCGCGATCGCCGCGCCACCTCCACCACCTTAATCATCACCTCCCTAGGATTAGCACTCTTCCTCCGCAATGGCATCATCTTAGTGTGGGGAGCGGCCAACCAAGCCTATAATTTGCCCGTGGTGACAGCCTTAGAGGTGGGTGGGATTCGGATTGCCTATTATCGGATCGTAGTGGTGGGATTAGCCATGGTGGCGATCGCCATTCTCCACGCCATTTTGCAATATACCAAGGTGGGGAAAGCCATGCGGGCAGTAGCTGACAACATTGACCTCGCCAGGGTATCCGGCATCAATGTGGAACGGGTGATTTTATGGACGTGGGTGTTGTCCATGGGGCTAACGGCGGTGGGGGGTAGTATGTATGGTCTGATCACCGGAGTGCGACCTAATATGGGCTGGTTTTTGATTTTACCCATGTTTGCGTCGGTGATTTTGGGCGGCATTGGCAATCCCTATGGGGCGATCGCCGGAGCCTTCGTCATCGGCATTACCCAAGAAGTCAGCACCTACTGGATGCCCTCAGAATATAAAATTGCCGTAGCCCTAGCCTTAATGGTCCTAGTACTATTGTTCAAACCCCAGGGGCTTTTCCAGGGCACGATGTGACACCCGTTGGGGGGCGTGTCAACGGTGATCCTAATCCAAAGACTCTAAAAAGACCCGTACTTGGCCATCGGCATCCAGAAATAGCCGGATCGGTGGCGCACTATTCCCATCAAATGATGAGACAAACGGCTCACCCACCGCCGGAAATCCGACCACCGAGGTCGAGGAGCGAGCCGATTCTCCCAAGGGGACCACTTGTCGGAGGCTACCATCCGGATTCAGCAGCAAACGATATTGCAAGGGTTGGCTCAGGTTGGGCGGTGGAGTCCATTGATCCGCAAAATAAGAACGCACCTCGGCTAATTGCGGATACGTACTGCTGCCTGCTGCCCAACCCGACGCACTAGAGGAAAACGCCTCATCATTGGGAGTAGGCATGGAGCGGGTATTTCTCTCAGCGGTTGAACCACTAGCAGATGAGCCAGGGGGAGCACTTAAATTCATTTCGCTGCTATCTAATAAAATATCGTCACCCATGGCAGTAATAGGGGGGAGCGCACTCAGTTCTGGGGGAATTTCTGCGGGGACACGGGGTTGATTGGCAGGCGGATTGGCCCGCTGGGCATTGGCGTTGGGGCTAGCTTGACCACTACCGCCCAACGGGGCTGGTGATAGGGCTGAAGGCGCTGGAGATGATGGGGTCGAGCCAGCGGTAGGGGCATCGGCAGCCCTCCGATCCGTTGAGGCTCTTGGATTATTCCTTAAGGCATCATTGTCTAGATTGTTGAATGCGATCGCCTCTTCATCCCGATTTGAATTATTCTGATTCGAGCCTTCTCGATTTTGATTCCGCTGTTCAGCCTGCCGATTATTCCCTTGACCAGCATTAGCTCGGTTGTTGCGGCGATCGCCTCCCCTCGGTGCGGGTAACGCTTCAGTGGCCGAAGGAATATCGGACAACTGCACCCTAGTGGACAAACGATCAGATTCCGCTTTCTCCGCCACAGAGGCAGGGGCATCCGCTTGGGATTGCAGCAAATTTTCGTCTGAACCAGGGGATTGGGACAAACGCACCACACTTGTACCCACCCCGATCGCCAAGACCGCCGCTGCCGCAATCTTGAGCCACGGAGCCGGAGTGCGGCGATACTTGCCAGGGTTCAACTCTGGAATACTGTCAATTTCGCCGTGATAGGTATCAAGGGCATTGGCCAAATCAAATAATTCTGTCGTGGTTAAAACAATGACATCGGGGGTGTTGTTCCTAGCAAATGGGCCAAGATGGAGTTGGTGCTGGAGTAAACCCAGGGGGGCAAGGTGCAGGGTTGTCCTCTGGGCAGGGTTAGGCAAAGCCGCCATGGGCCGGGGCGGGGAGGATGGGGAGGCTACGGTTTGGGGTGTGGCACTCCGATGGGATGGCAGAACCGTAGGGGCAGGGGCAGAAGCCTGTAAAAAGCTGGCCTGGAACTGCTCAACCGATAGGGTGAGGGTCTGCTGCACATAGGTACTCACCGCTTGATACAGATCATCGAGTTGGAGGCGATCGCCCTGAATGGCTACTTTTTGCTGGGAATGGCGATGGGGACCATCAATCCTCAGATTGAACTGAATGTCCTTAACCATGGCGCGATCGCTCCACACAGATAGGGGCGATCGGGTTCCTTGCAGTTCCAGGGTACAAGTGGGTGGGGTATAACGGCGAAAGACAGAAACAGACATGGTTGGGTTTAAGGGTTAAGGTTTGAATAAGCAACCACAGGGGGATTGCCCTGACGACAATGTTGGATTTTGGAGGAATATGCTCACGGGTGCAAATGGGAACGTTCTAGTAATGTGGCCCAGAATCGGGCTGCACCATTGGGAGCACTGTAGAAGAACAAATCGATCAGTAGTTTCAGGGCAAGGGCTGTCAGTTGATCCGGGGATGCCTCTAGGGCAGCATCCATGCGCTCTTCATAGGTGTTGCTAAACTTGTCGAGGTAGTCCCCCAATAGGGCCATCCGGTGGGGTGGTTGGCCCTCTGCGGTCAATTGTTCGAGGAGGGCGATCGCTCGCCGCAGTAGTTCTTGATGGAGGTTAGCTAAATGACAAGTGATTAAGACGAGGGAGCGGGCCTCATCCACATCCAACCGCTTGCGCCCCTTGCCCTTCCGTAAAGGACTAGATTGTCGTAGCCGCCACAAGCTGACCCGATCAGAGACAACATGGGTCAAATTGAGCGTATCAGCGGCATCCAAAAACGCCTCCGATCCAATGCCGGTGAGTGCCTCTAATGCCAACAAGGCTAAATCTAGTTGGGCTTTAATACTATCCAATTGGGCAGGCTCCGGTGGCGAAGGAACCGGAAACTGAATCAGGGTAGAAGATGACATGGATGATTCAGAAGTAGGCAGCATAGCTTAAGAATAAGGAGAAATGGCATGGGGTAGTAGGGCTGTTACAAGAGTTGAAACCAAAATGACCCTCAAACGTGACTCTCATCATTACAACCCAAAGACAGTGGGTTAATTCAGTCTAGACAGTCCATAGTAGGCATTCCGTCCGTTTTACAGCACGGGGCGCTGGGATGAAACGGAGGGCGGGGAACCCAATACTCCCCGATCCCTTAGTTCTGTGCTAAAGGTTGCAGCACGGGATATTAACATTCAGCATAGACGCAAAGGCGATCGCTCCATTAAACAGATGTGCCTGATTTCAATCTGCCCAGTTGGCTGAGGGGCAATCGCCCCTGTAAGGGTTTTCCTACCCCTATCATCATGAAACTTCAACGATCATGCTCCTATTCTGGAAATCATCAGTAAATCTAATATAACCGTAGACAATTTAGTTAGAACAGAAACGCCCTGACCAATGTGGCGATCGCCATATCCGCCCCTAGAAACGATGCAATCCGTTCAGTCAAGCCATTCACATTAGCGTATCATGATGAAGGTTTATCCCCTGATGGCTCAGCATTTGGCAGCAGCGGGGGACGGGATGTAGGCGTACGGTGTGGGAGCAAGAATCATGGCCTTAGACGCATTTCAGGTATTTGAACAGGATATTTCCCAGGAGGCGCTGGCCCAATATCTTCAGGCGGAGGCGATCGCCGTTGATACGGAAACCATGGGCTTGATTCCCCAGCGCGATCGGCTATGCCTGGTGCAACTGTGTGACCCGGACGGATCTGTCTCCGCCATTCGCATTGCCGTGGGTCAAACTGCCGCGCCTAATTTGAAACAATTGATGGAAGCGATCGCCATCACCAAAATTTTTCACTTTGCCCGGTTTGACCTAGCCACCCTGCAACACCATCTAGGCATCGTAACCCAGCCTGTCTTTTGTACTAAACTTGCCAGTAAATTAGCCCGCACCTATAGCCCGCGCCACGGCTTGAAAGAATTAGTGTCGGAACTGGAAGGAGTTGAACTGGACAAAAGCGCCCAAAGCTCCGACTGGGGCAATGTAGCGAGCCTTTCCACCGAACAACTCGCTTACGCCGCCAATGATGTGCGCTATCTTATTCCCATGCGGCAAAAACTGATTGCCATGTTGCAACGGGAAGGTCGCTGGGAATTGGCCCAAGACTGCCTCCGTTGCTTGCCCACCATGGTTACACTCGATTTGATGCACTATTCCTCAAATATTTTTGAACACTGATCCCGACTTTGCGTGAACTAGCCAACTATTCTTCATTTCGTCTTGATTGTCGAGGGCAAATCCTGGACTGTACCCCTGGTATGCCCCAGATGGCCCATGTCATGGGAATTTTGAATGTCACCCCTGATTCTTTTTCCGATGGCGGAAAATATGAGCGATTGGATGCCGCCTTAGCCCAAACGGAGCAGATGATTGCCGCAGGTGCCGCCATTATTGATGTGGGTGGCGAGTCATCCCGGCCCAAAGGCACAACCTATGGCAAAGGGGCTGATCCAGTGGCCCTCGATGAAGAATTACGGCGGGTGGTGCCTGTGATTGAGGCGATCGCTCACCACCATCCCCATACCCTGATATCCATTGATACCTATAAACCCGCTGTCGCCAAAGCCGCATTGGAAGCTGGGGCGCATATCATCAACGACATCACCGGACTGCGGATCTATCCAGAAACCGCCCAAATTGCTGCCGATTTTAACGCTCCCTTAGTCCTTATGCATTCTCTGGGCCGACCGGGGGCCATGCCCCATGAACATCATTATGAAGACGTGGTGCAAGCGGTAGTCGCCTCCTTGCAAACTTCGATCCAGGTGGCCCAAGCGGCTGGGGTGCAGCAGATAATTACTGATCCGGGCTTTGGCTTTGGCAAGTCCGTTCTAGAAAATTTGCAACTAGTGGCCCATGTCAAGCAATTCGTAACCCTGGGTTATCCCGTCTTGGTGGGTATTTCCCGCAAAAGTACCATCGGTGCCATCTTAAGCAACGACGACCAACCGGTGGAAATTGGCGATCGCCTCTATGGTACCCTCGGCGCGACCGCCACTGCTGTGCTTCAAGGAGCAACCATTGTCCGCACCCACGATGTCAAACCCACGGTAGATTTTTTGCAAGGACTAGGCTCAACCTGGCAAATCATGGCTCTAGGGTCATAGTCGCAGATCCTCCGTCAACAATAGACCTGTCCGAAAATTGGGGTGGAGTACCCGCTGCGCGGGTACTCCACCCCAATTTTCGGACGACTCTAATGATGAGTCAACCATTATGAGTCAACAATTATGAAAAGTTGTGACATTGGGTGGAGGTGGCGATCGCTCTACCTTGGTTTGGTAAGACAAAATGATAGATTGAACCCTAGTAGGTTTAGTATCCAACATAACCCTTTCGTCGTAGCCACTGCTTTTACAGAATTATGGTAAACGAGCATTCCAATCCGCCTGAACCCCAGTCTCCTGATTCTGCACCCATGGATGAGATGGCT
>JAYKIC010000338.1:0-6692 GCA_035284985.1 Leptolyngbyaceae cyanobacterium | reverse complement strand
AGTTTGCACTAGAAAGTATGTATTGCTTAAACTAGTTTTCCCCCTTAATCTCCCCTCGCTAAGGAGTTATGGTGTATATGCATCTCAGATTGCAGTCCAAAACTGACTGCCCCCCTTGCAAAGGGGGGAAACTCTAGTCCTCCCCCTTTGCAAGGGGGAGGTAGAGGGGGCGCTCGACTTGTGTGTACACGATAGCTTTGCCAGGGGGGGATACTTTACTGGCTTACATGTATTAGTGCAAAGGGTCAGACAGTGGAACAGTGATCTCGGTGTGTTCTAATGGGGTTCAACCCACTATGAGATTGACAGGGAAACGGATAATAACAATAGAACTGGGACGGGTAAATACAACCTGGTCAACTTTAATATGCCCAAAATTTACGGCAAATAACGCGGTAGTTAAGCTTAGAGCTTTCCATGGTCAGCCAATTAGCCTGCTATCGTTTAGGGCGATGGGGGATATGGGGGAAGAGTTGAATGGCTTGAGGGGCGATCGCCACCTTCACCGGAGTCCCTATATCATAACAACATTCCGCTGGCACCCTCGCATGGAACGTTTGACCGGATGGTAGTTGTAAACAGTAGCGGTTTTCTCGACCCAGAAATTGGCGATCGCGCACCACAATGTTGGAAGTCGTATCCAACGTAATGCTAGCATTCTCTTGCCGAATCATCAGATCAATTGCCGGATCGGAGGCAGACATGGGCGCTGGCTCCGCTGCTGCCGTTTCCTCTTCAGCGGTTTGGCCAATCCCGTTAGAAATTTGGCCCAATTCCGTCATCCAACTTCCCCCTTTACTGTGGGCTGGGAGAAAGTTGGCTTGGACAATAAATTCAGCAATGAAACGGGAGGCGGGTTGGCAATACAATTCTTGGGGCGTGCCAATTTGCTCTAGACAACCATTCGCCATAACGGCAACGCGATCGCACACCGACAACGCTTCTTCCTGATCATGGGTGACAAAAATCCCCGTTGCCCCCACGGACTTAAGAATGTTTCGCAACTCTTGCCGCAGTTGTAACCGCACCGTGGCATCAAGGTTACTGAGGGGTTCATCCAGCAAGACCATGGGTGGATTGGGAGCCAGTGCCCGTGCCAGCGCTACCCGCTGTTGCTGTCCACCGGAAATTTGGTGAGGATAGCGATGGGCCATCCCTGACAATCCCACCAGATCAAGGACTTCAGACACCCGTTCCCGTCTAGCTTTAACGGACAACGGCTCACGACCAAAGACCCCTTTACGGTGATGGCCCAACCCAAAGGCTACATTTTTAGCCACGGTTAAGTGGGGAAACAAGGCATAATCCTGGAATACCATGCCAATCCCTCGGCGTTCTGGCGGAATCCAAGCTCCGTTTCCCGTCACCTCAATGCCATCCAAGATAATTTGCCCCGCTTGAGGCCGATCAAAACCAGCAATCAGTCGCAATAAGGTGGTCTTGCCACAACCCGATGGCCCCAACAAACCGAGCAACTCTCCTGGTTGCAGGGAAAAGGAGACCTGGTTGACCGCAGGAGTGGCAATGCCCGGAAAGGTACGGCTCACGGCGGCAAGGGTGAGTACGGAATCAGGGTCTGATCCCAATTCTGACGTTGGAGGATTGGGGGAAATAACGGTTGGAGCCGCTGGGTACGCTGACTGATGAGTTTTAAGAGCGTGAAGAATCGAAAAAAGCTTTGTTGTCATAGCAGCTAGAAACCGTGCTTCCACCGTGGCAAACCGACTGGAGATGTTATTTCTAGACTGCCATATTAGACTACATTTTTGCAACTGTTTCTCATTAACTCTAGATTAAGTTGTTAGGTTATACCTCCGTTGCAAGGGGTTAATTTTGTAAGGGTTTCCTAGAACAGCCCCTGCATAATGGGATTATGCAATTTTCGGACAGGTCTAACGGACTGTTTCGGCATCTTGCCTGAATCATTGCTTTTGCCATTGGGCGACCTGCCTGCCCTGATCGCAGACAACCCGATCGCTAACTATCCCATGCTGATGTTGGTTTGCTGAAGCGAAAAATGACAGAGCCTAACCGTCAAGTGTCACAAGCTGTCAGTCAGTTTAAAACTCCATGGCTTACCGTTTCTAAAGGCTAATCTGATGCCAGATTGGCCTGAGTTGGCGCTTCATTACCTTTTGAGAAAATTTACAGAAACAACAAAGAGCGATTATGACCTTTAACCCAGAGTTTAACCTGGCCGATTTAAACGGCAGCAATGGCTTTATTCTTACTGGCATTGACGACCTTGATCGGTCTGGCGGATCTGTCAGCAGTGCCGGAGACATTAATAACGATGGCATTGCTGATCTGATGATTGGGGCGATCGGGGCCGATAGTGAAGCTGGAGAAATTTATGTCGTCTTTGGTTCTACTATTTTTAGTACTAAATTTGACTTGGATGACTTAGATGGCTCCAACGGTTTCATGATCAACGGTGCAGATAGCAATGACCTCGCTGGAACCAGCATTAGCGATGCCGGAGACTTCAATAACGATGGCATTGCTGACATCATCATTGGCGCTCCTGATGCTGACGTGAGTGACAACACTGATGGTCTTATTAGTGTTCCAATCCTCAAAAGCAATTTGGGGGAAACCTATATTGTCTTTGGTTCTAGCTCATCATTTGACGATGCCTTGGACCTGGAAGAATTAGATGGAGATGATGGTTTCCGACTTAAAGGGGTTGATGAAGAGGATTTATCCGGTAGTGCTGTTAGCAACATTGGCGATATTAACAATGATGGCATTGATGATGTGTTGATTGGCGCACCGGATGCAACCAGCAGTGACGCTGGTGAGAGCTATGTCGTTTTCGGCTCCAGCAGCAGTTTTGATGATACCGTGGACCTCCAAGACTTGGATGGAGAGGATGGCTTTGTCATCATTGGTGAAGATAGTGACGATCTCTTGGGGAGCAGCGTCAGTGGGGGCGGTGATATCAATGGGGATGGCATTGCTGACTTTATTATTGGTGCCCCCGGTGCTGATAATGGGGCTGGTGCCACCTATGTGATTTTCGGCTCTAGTTCTGATTTTGATCAAAGCCTAGACCTAGATAATTTAGCTTCAGACGAGGGCTTTGTCATTGAGGGCATTGATAAGGATGATGCTTCTGGTACTTCCGTCAGCAGCATTGGGGACTTTAACGGCGACAATATTGATGATCTAATTATTGGTGCGCCCAATGCCAATAATGGTACTGGGGAAACCTATGTCATTTGGGGTTCCACTGAGGATTTTGGATCGAGTCTGGAGTTGTCCAGTTTGGATGGAACGGCGGGGTTCACCATTCGTGGCATTAACGATACTGACTTTTCCGGTGGCAAGGTCAGCGGTGCCGGGGATATTAATGGGGATGGTCTTAATGATATCGTAATCGGAGCGGCACTGGCCAATGATGGTGTCGGCGAAGCCTATGTGGTGTTTGGCTCCCAAGACAATTTTTATGACCTGCTAGAGCTATCAGATTTGGACGGGGATAATGGCTTTTTGATTAATGGAATCGATACCGCTGATCTCGTAGGCTCTTCAGTTAGTGGCGCAGGTGATGTCAACGGGGATGGGGTGGATGATCTGATTATTGGGGCGATTGGGGCTGAAGACGAGGCAGGGGAGAGCTACGTTATCTTCGGGGTTGCTGGCACATTAGGCTCCGCTTTTGAAATTGATTTTGCTGGTGATGGGGAAACGATTAAGGGTAATGGGGACAAAAATAAGCTGAAGGGTGGGAATAAGGACGATATCCTCTTGGGTAAGGGCGGGAATGATCAATTGCTCGGAAACAAAGGAAATGATCAATTAGATGGTGGGGGTGGCAACGATAAGCTAGATGGAAGTAATGGTCAGGATCGCCTAGAAGGCAAGAATGGAGACGATAAACTCATCGGTAAAGGGGGTAAGGATATTTTGGTTGGCGGCAAGGGAGACGATCAACTCCAAGGTGGCGGTGGCAAAGATCTCTTTACTTTCACCAAAATCAAAGATGGTACTGACACGATCAAGGATTTTAGTGTTAATGAAGATTTAATTGATTTGCGGGACATCTTTGCTGGATCTGCTTATTTAGGAGATACTGATGTGTTAGATTTTGAGCGATTTTCCCAGTTTGTGGATCTAGTGATCGTGGGTAGCAACACTGAAGTTCGGGTAGATAAAGATGGTAGTGGTAGTAGTTTAGATGTGGTGACGTTGGCCGTTGTGAAAGGGGTTACGGATTTATCTTCCAGTAACTTTGTGATTAGGTAATCTAGCAGGGTGGGCATGGCCCACCCTACGTACTTTGTGATTAGTTAATCTAGCAGGGTGGGCCATGCCCACCCTACGTACTCTCACAGCAACTATAGAAAAGATAAGTTTCTGGTGCTAATCATACCCGGACTATCCAAAATAAGAAGGTCAATATCAGACTCATGGCCCCAATCAGATGGTTGAATTGTTCAGGGATGCGGGGTATTTTAATTGACAACTTTTGGAAGATTAAAATATAGGCTACCCACCCTGCGGCGATCGTGGCTAGAGGTTTAACCACGTTTGCTAAACTGTAGGCATCGTAATAGAAGCCGTTGGCTAGCACTAACCCACTCAGGAGTAACACCACAGCAGGCCAAAACCCTTTTTTGACGGTTGCGGTAGCAGATTGCTGGTGGGGCAAGAAAATAAACTTGGCAAATGAGATGGCCGTTCCCAATGCCGCAATATTCATGCCGATGACTTGCCAGGGCACTAGATTTTTGGAGGTGAGGACTTTTGCGCCAAATCCGGCTAATAAGGGAAAGCCGGAAATCGAAAAACTGGCGATCGCCAATGCGATCCAAAGAGACCTTGGGATGGGATTCGCTTTCAGTTCTTTGATATTGCGACTGGGCAAATTGCCCACGATCAGAAATAGGGCCGATTTAACTAAACCATGGGTCAGGGCATAAAAACCGCCTACCGTAGGGGCCGCTAAGATAAACCCAAGCTGGGATACGGTATGAAAGGCCAAAATCCGTTTGCTGTCTTTGGCAAATACGGCATAGCTGACTCCCAAAAGGGCTGTGGCGACTCCAAAAAACCGCACAATGGCATCAATCTCCGGCACCATCAGGGCAAACCGCACTAGGGGATAAACCCCAGCTTTAATCACAACCCCGGATAGTAGGGCTGAAATGGGGGTTTCCGATTCGGAATGGGTCAGCGGTAGCCATAGCCCAGAGACAAAGATGCCCCCTTTGGTTAAAAGGCCGATGAAGATGAAGGCGATCGCCTGGGGGGGCGCTTGGGCAATCCCGGTAAAGGCAAACGAATTTGTAGTTTGATAAACTAGCACGGCTCCAAGCAAATAAAACAGCATGGCCGTATTGCTGACGAACAAATAACGCAGTCCTACCCAGATGGAACGGTTTGTGCGGGGGTAAGCAATCAGCAAAAATGCGGCAATGCTGATGACCTCTAGGGCAACGTAAACGCTGATTAAATCGGCACTAACGAAAACTGCATTAACGCTACCATGAAGAATAATGGCCTGGGTGTAAAAAAAAGCCCCTTTGTCACTCTGCCAACAGTAGATGATAACCGCAGCGGTTACGATTGCATTCGTTAAAATGAAGAAGCCACTGAGGTCATCAATGAACAAGTTAACCCCAAAGTTATCCAATAGCTGTAAGGTTAGGGGCGCTGCATCAATTATGTGCCAGAGGCCGTAACCAAATGATAGGAGGGAAATGGCGATCGCCAGCACCCGATCCAATTTCGGCAAAAGATAGATGATAAATCCTACAAATAAAGGCAGGATAATCCAAATAAGACTCAGGATTTCTTGATCAATTATCATAACTATTCTGAACGGACAGATCTAAAACAGCAGCTTAGCTTAAAATATGGTCCGATATCTTGGGGCAATCCTTTGCTTTTAAAGGAAACGGGTACCCGAAGCGTGACCAACAGGGTGATATCTTAAGATAACTTAAACTCTATCCTACTAGGTAAGACCATTATAAGAAAGCAATGGTTGCTCCTCCCGTGATCGATGTCTGGCTGCTGGCGATCGCGATATCGCCTCCCGTTCCCCTACAACCAGTTGCCAATTAAAATATAGGGTGCCCAGTAGCGAGGATGGTCAAATTTAGGCTTGGTCATTAGGGTTTGTTGGGCTTGGCGCAGGGCTTGGGCGCGGCTGACATGGGCTTGACCAATGGCGTGATAGAAGATTTCTGTAAAAATGACGCTGGATTCATCTGTTACGTCGATGATTTTTGCCAATCCTTTGAACCCCGTTAGCAGCAACAATTGCTCAGTATTGGTCTCCAACGACGTAACCGTCAAGCCACCCTCACTCTCAGTAAGATGATGACCATTGTGATTGCCTTCCATCAGCAGCGCTATCGGACGTTCAAGGATTTCTACACCAAGCATGTCACCCCATATTGGCGTGGAGCTTTTCCTCGACTGCTGAGTTATCCACGCTTTGTCCATTGGATGCCCGACCTGCTATTGCCACGGTGTGCCTTCCACCATTGCTTGGGCCGCTGCACGGGCATTGGCTTTATTGATGCGACCTGCCTCAAGGTCTGCCACAATCGGCGGATTGCTCAGCACAAGATCTTTGACTCCTTGGCGGCGCGAGGCAAAACCTCCGTTGATTGGTTCTTTGGCTTCAAACTACATCTGGTAGTCAATGAGCATGGAGAACTATTGAATGTGACCTTAAC
>JAYKIC010000337.1:0-5007 GCA_035284985.1 Leptolyngbyaceae cyanobacterium | reverse complement strand
TTGCTGCCTGGGCTGCGGTGAGCAAGGGTGGAGGGGCGATCGCCAGAACGGGTCGGTCGTCCGCCGTCAAAGCGACGTTTGGCCCCTCCTCGCCCTCCTTTAAATGGGCCACCTGCTCCCTTTTTGCTTCTATTTTTGCGCGGTGGCACCACACCAATCATATTGCTGTCAAATACCACAAGGTCGTTGCCTTGGCGCTGCACTTGTAGATCCCAGAAATAGCCCACTACCCGTCCGTCTAAGCGACCCTGTAGGTGGAGCTTAAACTCCTTTTCTTGGGAATCAACCTTGATTTTGCTATCGGAACTGGTTCCTCCGCCTTTGCGGTTGGCTTGGCGAATGCGGATTGTGATTTGGTCATCCTCAGGGGAAAACTGAATCACTTCGCCTCGGACAGAAAAATAACCATCTTTCAGGATAGGTTGGGCGGGTGGGGTGGTGGTAGGGGGCTGGGAGCTAGGGGCGATCGCTGGGGCGGCGGCAGGCGGCTCAGCGGCGGCGGTCCCACTACTGTTAGCGGCTTGGGCGGCGGCGGCTGAAAATTTGGGTCGAGATGGTTTAACCAATTGAGGTCCATCGGTTGCGCCAGCGTCATCTAGGCTTGGGGCCGTTTCCGTATCTGTTGCTAGGCGATCGCTCTCCTCCTGTGGGGGGATTCCTGCCTCAGTTGAACTGGCCTCAGTTGAACTGGCCTCAGTTGAACTGGCTGCGGCTGATCCAGATATCCCTGCATCGGGTGTTTCGCTATCAGATAAATTTAGGCTGTCAGCGGTCCCAGAATCTTCAGATTGATCCGACGCTTCCGAGTCAGTGATTTCTGCTGGGGCATCAGCCACGTTTTCCGTGTCAGTTCCCATCGCCTCTGATGTTCCTGGTTCAGAGGTTGCTTCATTAGCACCGTTGCTGTCATCCCGTTCATCTTGCTCTGCTTCGGCATCGTCTGAGAAGACACGATGAAGCTTATCAGGTTCCCAAATTCCAACAATTTGGGCGTGTAGGTGTTCATTTTTGGGCCGAGTCCGGGGATAGACAACCCATAGATGGGGAATGGTCAAATCTACATGCTTTTTCACTAGGCTCATGACTCGTCCTAGAAGAACGGCATCAATGGGCTGATTATCTTCTGTCATCAGCGTTCCACGGGTAAACTGCTCCTCAGAGGGAACATAGGTACCCTGGATTAACCCAATAGCCCGGTACTGCATGGGTTCACTGGCGGGAGGGATAGGAAGTTGGTGCGAAGTCACGGTGTTCTTTGATGCACAATCACGATAGGATTCAGATGTCATAGGCGGGGTTGCGGAGGCTCTAGCCGCTTCCACTTTAGATGATTGTGGGGCGGAAGGGGGGGCTGGGTTGGCTGTAGATTCTAAGTGCTGCTCCATTGGACTCTCGAAACTATAAAGACATATTCAACCTCTGTCCGTCGCTAGCAGATGCCTGCAACCATTATAAGTTCCGGAATTTCCATCTCTAGGTGAGGGTAAATCGCTTGGAACCATTATCCTGTTCATCGGTTCAACTCTAATCAAGACGCTATGATTGATAGTAATCGATGTAGATTAACTTCAATCGCGAGCTGCATTAATGAGAATTGTAACCATGATGACATGAGGACCATAATAAAGAGGTGGAACAGGATGGGGTTACTTACACAGGCAAGTATGACGTGATCAAACGGTCAAGCCCCTAGTTTAGATAGCAACAACGGCTACTCCCATTCTAGAAATAGGATATTTCGTTGGATTGCTTCTACACTTTGATAAGTGTACATAAAGTGTACCCATGGATTCACATTTGCTGTCAGTCGCAAAATTGAGGGCATGGCGGAATGACTTTTGTTTCCGCTCCTGGGTATGGGGGACAATGGGCGATCGCACGTTTCACGGTGGTGGCCCATTATTGACCTGTTCTTATTTGTTATACAGTTGAATTGCCGAGACTCAGGCTCTTTTCATGGGAACTTTACGACAATCAGACAGTGTAACCAGATTTGCTATAGAAATAGTTCCTCATTATACAACTTCCCACCATTTCGTGTTGTCCTCTTTAGGGAATTTTGGGTAGACGGGGAGGCTGGTGCATATCGGGGGTGGGAGCGGCAACCAGGGGTCGGGTCAATCACCTAAGGATGACCCGTTCATCAGCCGATTCTCAGCCAAATCCTTTACAATGCTCAGAACGGTGACCGCATCAGGTATCCAGAATGAACCCAGTAGACTATCTCCGCATTAGTATTATTGATCGGTGTAACTTTCGCTGTCAGTACTGTATGCCGGAGGGCAGTGATTTGCAGTATGTCCTCCAACAGGACTGGTTGACCCAACCGGAATTACTGACTTTAATTCGGGAAGTGTTTATTCCCTGCGGGTTTACGCGATTTCGCTTGACCGGGGGAGAACCCTTGTTACGACCGGATGTGGTCGAGCTTGTGGGGGCGATCGCCGCTCTCCCCGATACCCGTGACCTTTCGATGACCACCAATGCCTTTCTGCTGGCGGATAAGGCCCAAGCCTTAAAGGATGCGGGGTTAAACCGATTGAATATCAGTTTAGATTCTCTGAATCCTGACATCTTTGACACGATTGTCGGCTACCAGGGACGTTTCAATCCAGATGGGAGTCGCAAGTCACGCTGGCCGGATGTTTGGGCGGGTATCCAAGCGGCGGCAGCGGCGGGCTTCAATCCCCTGAAGCTCAATGTGGTGATTATCCCCGGTATTAACGATCATGAAGTGTTGGACCTAGCGGCTCTGACCCTGGAGCGGGAATGGCATGTCCGGTTTATTGAGTTTATGCCCATCGGCAACGATGAACTGTTTGGCGATCGCGGCTGGGTGGATTCCGAGACCTTACGCCAGCGCATTCGGGATCGTTGGGGCTTGACTGATGGGCAAGTGGTGGGCAATGGCCCCGCTGATATTTTTCAAATCCCAGGAGCGAAGGGAACCCTGGGATTTATTAGCCAAATGTCGGAATGCTTTTGCGATCGCTGCAACCGGATGCGACTGTCGGCGGATGGGTGGTTACGACCCTGTTTGCTCAACGAATCGGGGCAGATTAACCTGCGACAAGCCCTGCGGCAAGGCCAACCCTTGTGGCAGTTGCGCGGCCAAGTGCGCCAGCTTCTGGCTGAAAAACCAGATATTAACTTTAAGGAACGGGATGCAGGTACCACTGGCCGTTACAGCCGTACCATGTCCCAAATTGGAGGTTGAGGTCAGAAACCCGGATTGTCCCCACCCTGGATGCTAACCACCGTCTATCTGGGACACTGAAGCATTCCCGTGGGGTAACTTGAGTGTCCCAATTGGCCGGAGAATTGCTGCCTATCGAGCGTAGTACTCAACCACCAGCAGTTCGTTGATTTGTAGGGCGATCCATTCCCGCTCAATCACCCCATTTACCTTACCTTCGAGCTTGTTCTTGTCAAACTCTAGGTGGCTGGGAAGATTGGCTAAGCCCGGAAACTGGAGATTCGCTTCCACGAGTTGTCGGGAGCGATCGCGATTGCGTACACCAATCACATCTCCAGGCCGACATTGGTAACTGGGAATATCGACCACCTTGCCATTAACTGTCACATGGCCATGGTTAACCAATTGTCGTGCGCCAGGAATGGTTGGTCCCATCCCCATACGAAAAGCCGTATTGTCTAACCGCATTTCCAAGAACTGGAGTAAGACCAAACCCGTCGATCCGGTTGCCCGACGAGCCTTCTTCACGTAACGCAAAAGCTGACGTTCAGTTAAACCATAGTTGAACCGTAGCTTTTGTTTTTCTTCCAAACGAATTGCGTATTCTGAACGCTTTTTCCGATTCTGCCCATGCTGTCCAGGGGGATAAGCCCGACGAGGGCTTTTTCTAGTGAGTCCTGGTAACTCGCCCAGACGACGCACAACCCTGAGGCGTGGGCCTCGATATCTCGCCATTAACGGTACTCCAAAAAATGGTACTCTAAAGGTCTGCAAAGATTACCATCATAACTCTGTTGCTAAACTTTTGGGAAGAGGGTTGACGAAACTTGGGTTATTTATGGTATGCTCATGTCTTACATACGGTAAGGAAGGGTTTTCGACTCTCTCCTTCAGAAAAGTAATGGGGCGGTACGCTTACGGTTTCAAATCGCATCCTAAACTTCCGTTTTTTCAGATTTCAAATTTAATCCGTATCGAAAGTAGGGATTGACCATGGATGTATTTGCAGGTCGTTCTAGTTGCTTTCGGAGCGATACCGTAGTCATTTGAGATACGCGATCGCTGTACCGTCGTTTCTCAACACATTATTGTTTACCCACAGTCTAGAGCAGTTAGATTACGCTATGAATTCACAAGTTATGCACCCGATGGTTAAGCTTCAACGTAAGGTTAACTCATTGGTTTCATCTAACCTTGTTAAACCCACTGATAAGATTTGGAAAATTGCATTTCTCTATGGTGATGATTGGGCTTACTGGAAGACAGAGCTGGAAGATTTTGGTTTTTCCACCCATGATTCCATCAAAGAACTATTAATTGTTGAGTCTTGGGAAGACGATTAAAAAAGGCAAAATGGCACACGATGGTAACTATTGGGATGGATGCATTTGCTTGGACGGGGTAGATGTTCAGGTTGTATCTTAACTTGGTGAAAAAATCCAATAAATAGGAGCTAAAATGCCCCGCCAGAATAAGGTTAATTATCTGGCGGGGCTAGCTTTATGGGAGATTATCCCCGACTATTTTAGGTTAACCAACGGCTGCGGCAGCACGGTCAAAGTAACCACCCAACTCCGCAATTAAGTTGCTGCAATCGCCAGGGGTAATACTGTTGTTGTCGTTAGCAATGGCGATCGCTGCTGCCTTCATTTTACCAACACCGACAGCAACGGAAGCGCCAGGGGTGCCCAACGCCAAATAGGTTTCACGCAAGCCGTTCAAGCAACGGTCATCCAACACACTGGCATCCCCTGTGAACATGGCGTAAGTGACATAGCGCAAGATGATTTCCATATCACGCAAGCAAGCCG
>JAYKIC010000336.1:0-3708 GCA_035284985.1 Leptolyngbyaceae cyanobacterium | reverse complement strand
CGTACCGATAGCTAACCCCCAAACTGACGCAACCAGTCTGGAGGCTAGGCATGATTATGCCTTAGTCACCCCGACTTTCGCTACTGTTGTGGGGTGGCTGAGGTGTATTGGGTTCTGGTTTCCTTGTCCAATTCGTATTCTGGGAACCAGAACAAAAAAATCATGTTTCAACCTGACGATTCGGGCGCAAATGCGTCCTCTGTTTCTGTTGCCAATGTTTCAGCGAGTCCATCAACCTGTCGTCAGCCCCAGTACGAGTCCGTTCGGCACATGGTATTCGGGAGCGCTACGGCGGTGCAGCACACGATCAAGCTACTATATCGGCTCAATTACGCCGAACCGAACGATTGGAGTAAGTTGGTGCCAACAGGACAGCCGAATGAGGTGGTGGCGGTATTGACCAAGACGGTGCGGAGGTAATTAAAGAACGAGGAACGAGGAGGGAAGAATGAGGAGGAGAGGGGGCGATCGCTCCTCTCCCATTCCTCTGAGTCCTCTCCCATTCCTTGGACGACGATTGCAGCAATACAATCACCACCACTGGAGCCAATCACCAACGGGCGATCGCCCAAAGGCAAAAAGCAGAGACAGGTACCTGCGACATGAAGAGTAGACTAGACAGAACTTTGATAGCGGGGATGACACCTAAAGCGAATCTTTTGTTTTTGCCAAAGAGTGGTCAATTCACAAACCTGATAGACCCGTAGGTGATAGGATGACGACACACGCTAGGGGTGCCTGTGGTTTTATCCAGGCTGAGAATACACCCTTCGTACCTGAGATTGGTTAGGACCAACGTAGGGAAGCTGTTCATCTGAGGACTTACATATGCGTACAGAATGGGTTGCCAAGCGGCACGGACAGGCGAACGTGTCCCAAATGCACTATGCCCGTCAGGGATTAGTGACCGAGGAGATGGATTACGTCGCCAAACAGGAAAATTTGCCCATAGAGTTAATTAAAGATGAAGTGGCGCGGGGCCGAATGATTATTCCCGCCAATATCAATCACACGAATTTGGAACCGATGGCGATCGGGATTGCCTCTCGCTGTAAGGTGAATGCCAATATCGGTGCGTCCCCCAACTCCTCAGATATTAATGAAGAGGTGGATAAGCTGAAGCTCGCGGTAAAATACGGGGCTGACACGGTGATGGATTTGTCCACCGGGGGCGGCAATTTGGATGAGATTCGCACCGCCATTATCCAAGCTTCCCCGGTGCCCATCGGTACGGTGCCCGTTTATCAAACCTTGGAACGGGTGCATGGTAATGTAGCGAACCTAACCGTCGATGATTTTCTCCATGTGATTGAAACCCATGCCCAGCAAGGGGTGAGCTACCAAACCATCCACGCGGGGATTTTGCTGGAGCATTTGCCCTTGGTGCGCGATCGCATCACTGGCATTGTGTCCAGAGGCGGCGGCATCTTGGCGCGGTGGATGTTGCACCACCATAAGCAAAATCCGCTCTACACCCATTTTGATGACATTATCGAGATTTTCAAACGCTACGATGTCTCATTTAGTTTGGGGGACTCATTGCGACCCGGTTGTACCCATGATGCCTCGGATGCAGCCCAGTTGGCGGAACTCAAGACCCTGGGCCAACTAACTCGCCGTGCTTGGGAGCATGATATCCAGGTGATGGTGGAAGGGCCAGGTCATGTACCGATGGATCAGATTGAGTTCAATGTCAAAAAGCAGATGGAGGAGTGTTCGGAAGCGCCTTTCTATGTGCTGGGGCCGTTGGTGACGGATATTGCGCCGGGGTATGACCATATTACGTCGGCCATTGGGGCGGCGATCGCCGGGTGGCATGGGACCGCCATGCTGTGTTACGTTACCCCCAAGGAACACCTGGGTTTACCCAACGCGGAAGATGTGCGGAATGGCTTGATTGCCTACAAAATTGCCGCCCACGCCGCTGACATCGCCCGTCATCGTCCGGGGGCACGGGACCGGGATGATGAACTCTCTGCTGCCCGGTATAATTTTGACTGGAACAAACAGTTTGAGTTAGCCCTCGACCCCGATCGCGCCAAGGAGTACCATGACGAAACCCTACCAGCGGACATTTACAAAACCGCTGAATTTTGCTCCATGTGTGGCCCCAAGTTCTGTCCGATGCAAACCAAAGTGGATGCAGATGCGTTGACGGAACTGGAAAAGTTCTTGCAACAAGATGAGGCCAAAGCCGTGGCTCACCGCTAGCCCGATCCCTTGTTTTTATAACAAGCTGGGACTTGGGGGCGATCGCTTCCCATTAAAGGGGAATGAAACGCGATCGCCCCCCTCGGAATTTTCCCGCCGGACCCTGTTCCCCTAACCCTAATCGACCCTTTTAGCCAACAGTCACCATCATGTACACTACCGACTCCAGCACCACCCTAGAGAAGGCGATCGCCAACCACACCCCCCTAACCACCGCCGCCGCCCTAGAGATTTACGACAGCCTCGATCCCGTAGACATCGAATTTATGATCGGACGTTGGCAGGGGCAAGGGGTTCCCTCCAATCATCCCATGGACGGATTATTGGAAGCAGGCAATTGGTATGGCAAGGAATTTATCAATGCTGATCACGTTCATCCCCTCTTAATGAGAAGCTTCGATGACTCCATCATTAAGGTTGCGCCCAATCCAACCATAATGAGCGGTGTGTTGAAAATGCCTACCCTGGATACGGAGAATCCCTTGCTCAAACCCATGTTTGGTGGACTGAATGCTGTCTTACAAACCCAGGAAAGTCAAGCCCGCTTGCGGATGATGGAGCATCGGGGCCAGGTAACGGCAACCATGATTTACGATTATTTACCCATTCACGATAGTTTCAGGAAGCTAGACGAGAATCGGGTGTTCGGCGTGATGGATTATAAGGAAATTGACCAACCATTTTTCTTTGTATTGACCCGCGCCCAATAGTTTGGCAGGGCCGTGCCCCAATAGCAATACGGTTTGCCTGCCAACCCATCCATACTCTACAACCAAGCTCTATAATCTAGAACCAAGCTCTATCCTAGAGTCGTTCCAATCTCCATCCTGCAATGGGAGCAATTATATGAGCCGTTTTGTTTGGAATTTTTTGGGCGGATGTACCGTGGTATCGGGGTTTTTGTTACTGACAATGCGTAATGAACAAGCCACCCAACTCCCACCTGACCAGCAAGGGACTTCAATTTTGTTCCTAGTCTTGTTTGAAGCCCTGCTGGCGCTCATTGCCATAAGCTGCTTTTTCCCCAAAAGTCATCCGGTAACGCTACGGGTCATTGGGGTACTGGGGGTAGTGTCTTGTGGATTTAATCTGGTGCAGGGTTTCCGCCAACGGGATTTTTCCTACTATCCCATGAATTTATTTTGGCTTGCCCCTTGCCTTTATCTGATCTGGCGAGGCGACTTGGGCAACAGTGCTCTAGAGAAAAAATAGGGTTTGAATCCCCCCTATAGCCATCTAGGGCATATCAGTCCGGCAACCAACGGGGGTGATTGAAGGGGAGGCCAGACCGCAGGAGATTCAGCATATTACACACATTATATAATAGGGTAATTTTGATCTATATTCTGGTCGCGCTGCTATGAACCGCCCTATTTCTCCCCCCCCAGCGTCAACAATCGTTGGGTTCAATCCCTGGAAGTCATGGCCCTGGCTACGATGGGGGTTGCCGCTGGCTTGGCTACTGCTGATTAGTAGCATTGCCTTCCTGTGGCAGTT
>JAYKIC010000335.1:0-12447 GCA_035284985.1 Leptolyngbyaceae cyanobacterium | reverse complement strand
GAGAACTGCCGCTAGCATACTTAACGATAAAAGTGGTGATAATAGGGACGTGAGAGATAATGAATCAAACGTTTTTTAACTGCTGTCCCAATTCTCAACAATGGAAAAATTGAGCTAATTGAAAGGTAAAAAGACAGTCAAATAGTTTTAGCAAACCCACGCAGGAACACTTATAAACATTAAAAATGCTCCTTTGTGGGTGTATGAAAATAGACCTAAATCACTGTGCCATCTGGAATCACTGCGTTTTTAAAGACTACTACAATACCATTACGGATGTAGAACCCTTCATCTTCGCGATTTGATTCCTCCACATGGTCTTTATTGATAATTTGAACGTTTTGGCCGATCCGAGCATTCTTATCGATAATCGCCCTCTGAACCGTGGTATTTTCACCAATCCCGATGGGAATACCTGCTAATTCGTCAGACAGCGGAACCCCTGGTCGAGCCGTGACGATGGACCCATCTTCTTTTTGATAGAAGTCGGCCCCCATGATCAAGGTATCTCGAATGACACAGCCTTTAGTAATCCGACTACGGATACCCAAAACGGAGTGATGGACCTGACATTCTTTCAGGATACAGCCATCACCAATAATGGATTCTGTGATCTGGCAGTCAAGCAGCTTAGACGAAGGTAGGTAGCGTGAGCGGGTATAAATCGGAGATTCTTCGTTGTAGAAGCTAAACAGAGGTTCAGGTTGTCTGGTGAGGGCTAGGTTGGCCTCGTAGAACGCGCCGATTGTTCCAATGTCTTCCCAGTAACCATCAAAGAGGTATGCTTGAACGTTGGCATTATTGCTAGCTGCGCCTGGAATAATTTCCTTGCCAAAATCTGTTTGTTCAAGGTTTGCTTCCAGAAGGTCAATCATGACATCTTTCTTGAAAACGTAGATGCCCATGGAGGCAATATAAGGTTTAAGCTTAGCTTGATCAGGAGTTAAGCCTAAGGATGTGGTGTCTACCTGCATAGAGGTAAGGACATCTCCTTTAGGCTTTTCCTTGAATTCAACAACACGTCCTGTTGTTTCGTGAAGTTTCATCAAGCCGAATGCGGTAGCTTTCTCTTCCTCAACGGGTACTACGGCAATGGTGATATCTGCGTTCGTGTCTCGGTGGCGCTGGACAAACAAGCTGTAGTCCATACGGTAAAGATGGTCGCCGGAAAGAATTAGGTATTCATCGACGGCCCATTCTTTGAACAACCACAAATACTTACGAACAGCATCCGCAGTTCCCTGGAACCAACTGGGGTTATCGGGGGTTTGCTGGGCGGCTAGAACTTCTACAAATCCCTCAGTAAAACTGGAGAAGTTGTAAGTACTGTTAATGTGTCGATTGAGCGATGTGGAGTTAAATTGGGTGAGAACATAACTCTTGAGAATGCCAGAATTAATACAATTACTGACGGGAATGTCAATTAGGCGATACTTGCCTGCAAGGGGAACTGCTGGCTTTGCACGCTGCTTTGTTAGTGGATACAAGCGGGTGCCAGCCCCTCCTCCAAGGATGATTGATAGTACTCGTTTCACTGCAACCTCTTAACTGCCTCTTAATTAGCCTATGACTGACGTTTAATATCACAAATTAACCTGTCCCTACCAGTGTCGGACTGGAGGGGCCAGTTTGCAAGGGGGATCAGCAAATATCTTGTAATTAGGTCAGTGGAAAAATGGCTTAATCGCTTTACTAGTATGGTTTTGTGGATGTTTTGACTGGTAATAGATAATAATTATGCTGCTATGGGGGCAGGCGGGTTGGTTTAGGTGGGGAGGCGCGATCGCAAAATAAATTCGGCGATCGCCAAATCCACGGGCGTTGTGACTTTGAGATTGGTTTCCTCTCCTGTAACGATTTGTACGGGGAAGCCACATTTTTCAAAGAGGGCGGCATCATCGGTCACTTGCCACTGTTGCTGTTGGCCCGTTTCGTGGCACTGTTTGAGGATGGAAACCTGGAAACCTTGAGGGGTTTGGGCGGCCCACAGTTGGCTGCGATCGGGAGTGGCTTCAATGGTGCTAGTCCCAGGGGTAACAACTTTGATGGTGTCTTTCACGGGAATGGCGGCGATAAAGCCATTGCCTTCCTGAAAGGCGGTGGTGCAGCGCTCGAATAGATCAGCGGTGGCTAAACAGCGGGCACCATCGTGGATGAGGACGGATTCGGCTGCTTCGGGTAAGGCGCAGAGACCATGGTAAACGGATTCCTGACGGGTTGTGCCCCCTGAAATTAGGGCAATGGGGGTGGTTAGGGCGAGGCTATCAATAATGGCCTGAAAGGCTGGAAAATCGTAGGGTTGGCCAATGATGCCGATCCATTCAATGCTGGGGCTAGCGGCAATGGCTTTGAGGGTCCAAGCAAGGATGGGTTGGTCAAGTAAGGGGAGTAAGAGCTTATTGCGATCGCTTCCCATCCGGGTTCCTTTGCCTGCTGCCGGAATCAGTATATGCACGATGGTCCCCCTCAACATTACAAAGCAAGAAAATCTTACCTGAATCTGGCCCTTATCGGGAGATGGGGATAGGGCGATGGGGCGATTTTATCCAGGGTTATTGGGGTCAGGGGTATTGCTGCCTTGCCCAACTGAGGCACGACTGGATTTTCGCCGTTGTGGTTTCCATTGTTGATGCATGGCACGCATCGAACCTAGGGATAATCCGGCGGGAGCCATGAACATCATCAACACGATGCTGCCGGATAACCAGTGGATCGTGGTGGTATGGAGCGATCGCTCGTCTGGTTTCACTTTTTTCTTAGGGAGGGTAGCGGAAACAACCCGCTCCATGGGAAGTGCAGCCATCCGCAACCATTGTTCTAACTTGGGGGGTAAGGCTGCACTTAAACGCAATTGTACGTGGTCATCAGACCAGGATTGCACGTAGGCCGGACTCAGAAAAGGTTGATATAACTCCGCTTCGGATGTTTGTTGTTTGATGAAGGCAAGACTGAGGGCTTTGATGAGCGATCGCATTTGTTCCGTTTCATCAAAACTGCGTTCCCGGAGCATAATTCCCTCCGTCAAGGCTGGATTAAGATTAGAGGGATCACCCATGCTCAGGTGGGTTGCGCCAATGGCCGTTAGCAAATACTTATGCTCCATTTGAAAATTAGCAAAAGGTAATAATTGCTGGGTGATAGCCGGAGTCACAGAGTCTTCACTGGCAGCCGTAATTAAGGTCGGAATCGTAATTTTACTAAGGCTATCTGGGCTAAAAATTCGGGCCATTACCGGATTAAGGGCAACCACCTGGGTGACACGCGGGTCATGGAGATTAATTTGTTCGCCAGGGAGATCTACCGCCCGACACTGGAGCCAGTCTGCTGGAGCCAATTCCATAACGCTGTGCTGGCTACAAAATTCTCGTAAGGCCGGGAGATCCAATGGTGCCCCTGCCAGGGCTAGGGCGGTGTAGCCCCCCAATGAGTGGCCAATGACGGTCACTTGATCCGTGTCAAAGGGATGCCGCCGCTGGGAAGCGTCATTCCCGTCTATGGCGATATTGTTACTGGCAACTTGCTCTAACTGGTCTAGCAAGAATTTCACATCAAGGGGCCGATCGACAAATTCCGTAATGGGTAAGATGTCACTTAAATTCCCCCCCCCCTCTATCCCCAATGCCATCCCACTTAACCAAGCAACGTTGCTACTGGGATGTTCAATGGCGGCAACGGTTAGCCCGTAGGAGGCAAGATGTTCGGCTAGGTAGTTGAGAAAACGGCGATCGGCGGCGAAGCCATGGGAAATGACCACCAGTGGACCTTGGGGCCATTCACTCCAGTACAAATCCACTGGAATGTCCCGTTCCCGTTCCTCATCTTGCAGAATAATGGTGCGTTGCTCGATCCGATCATGGCCCAGTTGGGTGGGGTCAAATGCCAGACCTTCTAGGGATGGTTCCACGGTCAATTCCCGTTCCAGCACGGAATTGATTAATCCTCGCTGCCAGTGGGGCAGGTTAAGCTGGGAGGCCAAGGTCACTGCGGCTGAGACATCCAGAGTTAGGGTTTCGTCGGGATAGGCCGCAATGAAGCCAAGAATACTTAAGCCATCAGGGTTTTGACTCGCCCGTTTGAGGGTCGCTTCAATTTTATCCGGGGTGCTAGCTGGGATCATTAGTTCCAGGGCTTCAAATACTTTTTCCCCGGTGGAGCTTTGGCGTAGATCGGCGATTAAATCGTCGCTAACGGCGGGATCAAAGGGGAGATAGCCATTGAGGGCGGTTTGGACTTCAGGGGTCAGCACGGGGCGATAGAGATGGAGAGAGGACGGAATATCCCCAGTGTGGGCAAATGCTTCTAAATCGGTAATGGCAATGGACTGTTGCACAGGACCGAGGCGCACCAAAACCCGACTGGCGGCATGGGCGGCTGGGATGGTGCTACCCATGCTGGCCAGGAGAAATGTACTCAAAACTGTGCTGATGTAGGCGATCGCCTTCCCTGGGCTGGGGACACTTTGGGTAATATTGTGTATAGCAGTTTTGGGAAATGAAAAAATTGATGAAAACACAGCATTAACATGAAATGGTGACAGGCTCAATCGACGAGAACTACCGTAGACTGTGGAGCAACCTTGACTATAGCGTTCCCGAATTCCTTTCTAGTTCGATCACCTCTCCTCAGCATAAACAGGGGGATGGCAGTGGTTCTATGGTAGCGCGATCGCCCCTGCCCAGAAGTTCCTAGTGTACATGCCCGTTTCCATGATGGGTTTTGTTCTTCCTACAACGGTAGAGTTACGATAAATTAATAACAATATGTAAATAAAAACCTACCAAGGGAGTAAATCAGGTTTTGGCTAGGCTGATGTTACTCATCCCGTTTCTGTTGAAAGTTAAGTTTATTGATGAAATGTTCGAGGCAGACTTCTGTGGGATCTGTAGCCTTAGCTACGGGTTCCGGAGTGATTCACGGGGAAATTTCATGGTTTTTCCCTTGCCTCATCCCCGGTGGATGTCGTTACAATAGGTTCAGATCTCACTGCGACGTTGGTGACTACCAATAATGTTTTATGATCTATGCTTTGTTTTAAAGGGAATCGAGTGCTGTGGTGGCAGTATACCAAGCTTGTACTTGGAAACTTTAAGTCACATGCCATGAATCCCACCTGGTTTTTCCAGGTCAAAAGCTGAGGTAAGACGGCGTTGCGGTGGGTCTTCCAATAATTTGTGAACTGAATAGCACGCAGCGGTATTGTAGGCGGTGCCTCTAATGAGGTAGGCTACAGTGCCGTTTGTTGTTGGGAGGAGGGGTGGCAATGGTGCGAGTGGGGGTAATTGGTGGCGGGCAATTGGCTTGGATGATGGCTCCAGCCGCCCACACGCTGGGGATTGAGTTATGGGTGCAGACTCCTGCCTTAACGGACCCTGTTGGTAGCGTAGTGGCGGCCCAAAGCTTGGTGCTTGCGCCTATTGCCAATGCCGATGCGACAGCAACCTTGGCCCAACGGTGTGATGTTATTACCTTTGAAAATGAGTTTGTCGATTTGCCCCAGTTGGCAACCATCGCCCAAAAGGGGGTGCAGTTTTATCCCCCACTTCAGTCCCTCCAGCCCTTGCTAGATAAATATCATCAGCGGCAATGTTTTCAGCGGTTGGGCATTCCCACACCAGTGTTTGGGGCTGTGGAAACCGGAATGCCAGCCGCTGAGGTGTTAGCCTTGTTGGATGCAGACCAGACTACCGAGATGGCCGGGGAGAGGGGGTTGCCTGTGGTGCTGAAGGCGCGGCGGCATGGTTATGACGGCAAAGGTACCCATGTGGTGACGACGATGTCGGAATTAGCAGCAATTCTGGCGGGTCAACCGGATATAGCTTGGTTAGTGGAAGAATTTGTCCCATTTGACCGAGAATTGGCGGTGATGGCGGCGCGATCGCCCCAAGGTGAGATTGTGGTCTATCCCGTTGTGGAAACCCAGCAGGAACAGCAGGTGTGTCGGCGGGTATTTCTCTTGCCCCAGGGGAATCAAGCGGTTCAGCAACAGGTGGAGGCGATCGCCCATACCCTCCTGACCCATCTAGATTTTGTCGGGATACTGGGAATTGAATTTTTCCTAACAGAGGATGGCCAAGTTTTGGTGAATGAAGTGGCTCCTCGCACCCATAATTCTGGTCATTACACCATTGATGCCTGTGAGACCTCCCAGTTTGAGCAACAACTCCGGGCGGTGACGGGATTGCCCTTGGGACCAGTGGCCCCCACCTGTGCAGCGGCGGTAATGGTGAATTTACTGGGCTATGAAGAGTCTGAGCAGGACTATCAATTTCAACGAAATCAACTGTCAAAATTGCCTAATACGCAGGTGTACTGGTATGGTAAGGCGGTGTGTCGTCCAGGGAGGAAAATGGGGCATGTGACGACTATCATTCCCCGTGATGGCGTGACGGAGAACCCTGAGACCGGAAGGCAGCAGTTGGAGGCGATCGCCACTACCATAGAGCAACTTTGGTACGGGTCAAACTCGCTATCAGCTCAGTAATGTGAAGATCCTTTGGGTGCTTAGAAAATATCACAGAGTATTACAGCAGAATAGCGTTATACTCCCTTTCCCCATAAAATGCTGGAGGCATTCAGGGAATTCGGCATTTGGACAGCAATCGGTACACCTATCCAACACAGTTATTACTTAAATAATCAACAAAAAACTAGCGTTTAGTTAGCTTTAAGATTACTTTCCTGACTTGAGAGCAGCCTTTTAAGAGAGAGGAATGAGGCTAGCAAAGATGTAATGCTATGGAATTTTTAGGGGTAATCATGGTTGCCCTACTGATAGGGATGGGTTGATTACTGATTTACGTATAGTCCTGTTCCAAAAGCTGCATAATTTGTTACCGTCTATTGTTATTATTTTGATCTGAGTCTTAAAGTATTAACAATTTCTACTCTGTAAAGGCTGGATGTGAGGTAGTCTATGCGTTCTTTAACTTTTGTTGCCACATTGCTAACTACAAGCATAGGCGCTGGGCTTTGCTTAAGCATGGACGCTGTTCATGCTCAGTCTGTGGATCGCTTCGTAGAAGATCTAGGAATGGCTGAACTAACGGATGATTTTGTTGTCGTCGCTGAGCCATACCCTTCCGCATCCAGCTATGTAGCCCTGATGGATACTAGCCTTAACGCTATTTCACCTGACAGGGGCGAACCCCATAGTTTGTCTATTGATGAAATTCTCAATGCGACTGTCGCAACATCTCCTTCACCGATGTTGGTAGCGCAAGGAATGGTAGCCACTAGTATCCAGGAAATCCCTATTCCTGAAACAGATTCCAGGCTAAGGTTGGCAGATGCTCGCTGGGATGAGTTTATCAATGCCCATACCCCGGAGGTAGATCTTCGTATTCAACCTCGGTTCAGTGCTCAACATTCTTTTAACAGTTATACAAATGGGGTCACTCGTTTAGGAGGCTGGATTCCTTTACGGCAGCAAGAAGGAGAAAATGTGACCTTTACTGAACCTCAATTCAATGTGGATAATGAGGGCCATTTAGGAGGGTCGGTACTAATTGGGCATCGAGAGTATGATGATGATAGCGATCGTCTTTGGGCTGGCTATCTTGCTTGGGATATTCGTGAAACTGAGCATCGAACCTTCAGCCAATTGGGCTTAGGGTTGGAAACCTTGGGAGATACCTGGGATGTGCATATTAATGGGTATATTCCCTTGGGCGATCGCGCCAGCACCGTAGAGGAAACGTTTTTAAGCAGTGGAGAAATAAGCGCATCTTCTATCTTCCAGGAGAACTTGTTAGTGCTTTCGGAAAGACAGTCTAAAACCCGCATTTTGCGAGAAAATGTCTCTTTGGGTGGATTTGATATTGGTACCACCGTAGAGCTAGCGGACTGGAACGATGAAAATGGCGACCTTCGTGCCCTCGCAACCCTGTATTATTTGGGTGGTCCTGGTATTGACGATGACTTAGGGTGGCGTTTCGGTTTGGAGCTACGTCCAATCGAACAGGTGGTCATGGGAATGGCGATTCAGGACGATGAAATTTTTGGCACCAATGTCCTAGCCTCCATCACCGTGAACTTTCTCAGAGTCAGACCTCAAGATCCGGTGCTGGATGATTTTGAAGAAGAGTTTGAGGTGGTAGAACGGCTAGGAGAACCCATTCGCCGCAATCCTACCATTGTTGTAGCCACAAATACCGATGTGGAAACTACAGTAACTGAAGTGATCGAGCCACTGTACAATCCTCAAAATGGGACAGATGCCAACCCTGGTGCCTATCGCTTTATTCACGTTTCTCTGGGGGCGAATGCCAATGGTGACGGCACTTTCGAGAATCCCTATAACAACATTGACGATGCGATCGCCGATGCTGAGACCAATTCCGGTACCCGATTTGGTAATCCTGAAACCGCCGAAAATCAGATTATTTATGTAGATGCTAGTGCCAGCACAGACATCAACACCTTTGAAATTCCTGCTGGGGTGCGGGTGTTGTCCCAAGGCCCAACCCAATTGCTCAACGGTAGCAACGATTCCTTTAGTACCTTTCCAGTGATTGCAGGGCGCTTACCTTTCTCATCTGAAAATAATTTCAATACAGGGATTGCTGGACAGGAAAGTGGCATTGTTGTCACCATTCCAGGGTCTGGAGATGGCGATTTCCCCCTGGTGGATTCTGGAGCTACTGACCTGATTACTATGAATAGCAACACAGTCCTTTCAGGATTCCGCATCGAAAATGCGCCGGGGAATGCCATCATTGCTAGCGGGGCGGAAAACGTAGAAATTCGAGATTCCTTTATCTCCAATGCTGGGGAACGGGGGATTTTCTTGGATGATGTGGCCGGAAGCGTATTTTTGTTTGACAACGAAATTTCCGATATTAATGGTGGCACCGGGTCAGGCCAGGGTATTTTGATTAGTAATACTTCTACCAATGTTGAAGTGGTGGCCCGTGAACAAACCATTCGTGATACCCGTGTTGGGTTTGAAATAGAGGTTCCTGCCACTGGATCAGGGATCACAGCTCAAATTGTAGATATTGAGTCAGCAGATATCAGCGCTAGCTTAGAGCAAGGCTTATTGCTGAGCGCCAGTGGATCTGGTAGTAACCAACAAATCACGATTGATGCCACTACCATTGATGCGAGTGGCTCCGAAGGGCTGCGGATTGAAGCCCAGAATGTTAGTAGTCAGGAAGTTATCTTTCAGGATGGTGCCATTACGGATAGCGGCGATGCGGGTATTCGGATTATTGGTGGTACAGAAGATGGTGGCTTGACCGTGGCTCAGGAAGTCTTCATTTTTGGTAGCCGTATTGCTAGAAATAATGGCGCGGGCATTGATATCAGTATTAGCGAAACGTCAGCCGGAGAAGTGAGTATTCGAGATAATACGATCACGGGGAATACGGGCGATGGAATACAGGCAGTGGCGAATAATCAGTCTTTTCTGGAATTTGTGACGGATGCGGATAATCAATCTGAGGGAATTGCTAGTAACATCATTACGGGTAATGGTGGTCAAGGCATTGACATTGATGCCAACGATTCGGTGACCGTGCTCGCGGATATTTTAGAGAATACCTTGGACAACACGGCAACGACTGACGGGTTAGCAGAATTAGAGGTGACATCCAATAGTAGTTCGGCTGCACTTTGCACCTATGTGTTTAGCAATAGCGCTACCCCCTCAGGCTTGATAGTGTTAGATAACAATAGTACAGGGTTAACTCAGGGCTTGTTCCAAGTGGCTGGTTTAAATGATGGGGTCACGTTGACGAGTAATACGACTAGCACAGGAACCGTGACCTTCTTGCCAAATATTTCATCGTTTACTGAACCGGAAAATGGAGCTAGCTGTTTTACAGAGACAGATTAGTGGAACGATGAAAATATTTTGGTTTGACCGATTGGCTAAAACTTGATGTGATGTCTGAAGATGGGGGAGGGCTATCCAGGATGCTGGTAGTGGGGGGCGTTCGCTCTGCATTGTGATTTTAGACCGTTGGGCTTAGATTTTAGATAAAGTCGGCGCGATCGCACCTGCCAACGGACATATCCTCCAATCGCAATAATTTTGTATGATCCAGTTTAATCAGGACATCATTGCCAGCTTGGGCGCCAACTTGGGCGAATGTCAGTTGATTAAAGCCGATGCCCATTAGGTCAATTTTATCAATGCCATCCTGAAAATCCTTGACCCGGTCGAAGCCGTGGGTTTTAGCCATGCCAATGCGATCGCGTCCTTTGCCGCTAACAATAACATCATGGCCTAAACCACCGATCAGCCGATCGTTACCGGAGCCGCCGTTGAGAATATCGCGGCTATTGCCCCCTTTGAGGAGGTCGTTACCGTTTTGACCCGTGAGGCGATCGCGTCCGGTTCCCCCTAGAAGCAAGTCGTTGTCATCGCCACCGCTGAGGCGATCGCGCCCCGTCCCTCCTACGAGGCGATCATTGCCCTTGTCTCCCAATAGGCGATCATCCCCCCCATCGCCGAGGATGCGATTATCGTCCGTATCCCCCCGCATCACCTCATGACCGTCCGTCCCCCGCATGATGCCGTCTGAGATGGGAAGCGTAGGAGAAATAGGTGGCTCAGTGGGTTGGGCCAAAGACCATTCATAGGCACCGATATCAGGACGAGCATCCCGTTGAAAACCCCGCTGATCCGTGGTGATGGCGGCGATCGCTACCCCCCGATCCACCGCTGGACTGGATGCGAGCAGGGCATGGAAGGGAGGCGACCCCATGTAGTCGGA
Organism: Leptolyngbyaceae cyanobacterium; assembly: GCA_035284985.1. Taxonomy (GTDB): domain Bacteria; phylum Cyanobacteriota; class Cyanobacteriia; order CAKZMO01; family CAKZMO01; genus JAAHGY01. The sequence continues at coordinate 1,729 of JAYKIC010000335.1, read as the reverse complement.
CAATGGCTGAAGTTGGGGATCGGCAATGGTAATTCCATCGGTCACGGTCACATCCTGGGGATCAGTGGTTTGGGGGGCGGGAAACTGGAGATTGCCGCCACCATCGTCCAATTGGCGATTGGTGTGCTGGTTAATATTCCAGGGATTGCCAGCAGTGTTATCCACCACCAGGGTATTGGTCAGGGTAATTGACTGACTACCCGCAAAGAAGGCTCCGCCGATAAATCCGGCTTGGTTGTAGGCGAAGGTACTGTGGCGGATGGTGGTGGCCCCAGCATTCCCCGCAATCATGATGGCACCCCCCAAGCCATTCCCTGCCCCATCATCGGCTCGGTTGGCGGAAAAGGTGGTATTCGTGATCGTAGCAGGGGAGTCTTCCCCGATCCACAATCCTCCACCTTGGGAGAGGGCCAGATTGCCTTCCAGGGTAGAGTTCCGTAAGATTAGCGTACTATTGCCATGGCGCAAGCCGCCCCCCAGAGCTGATCCCGTCCCGTCCGCGATTACCCTATTGTTACGGATGGTTGTGTTTTCCACAATGACTTGATCCGGCGGATAGGCAAACAAAAATAGTGCCCCCCCTTGACCAGCCCCTCGGTTGCCCTCAAATAAACTGTTGCGGATCAGAATCGTGCCGGAATCGGGATCATTGCGGTCACTGGCCCCATCGGTGTAAATTGCGCCACCGTAGCCACTGGTTCCAGCACCACTAGCTCCAGAGGTACTGTCATTATTAATGAATGAGGAATTTTCAACCGTAAGACTACTAAGGAGATTATTGATCGCACCCCCATTGTGACCTGTATTTCCTTCAAAGGTGCTATCACGAATAATGAGTTCGCTTTCACTCCAAATCAAAATAGCGCCACCGCCATGTTCACTTTTACCGATGGAGCCATCATTGTTGTAAAAATCACTGTTGATCACGGTGGCACGGGTACGGTAGCCGCTGGAGATGGCCCCGCCCCCTTGGTGGGCTACGTTATTCTCAAAGTGAACATTTTGTACGGTTAAGTCGGTGTCCATGTCGGTGCTGATGCCGCCCCCTTTGTCGGTGGTGAAGCCGTTGGCGATCGCCACATTGGCCACTGTTACCACCGTGCCGCTGCCCTGCACCTGCAAGACTTGATGGGTATTTTCACCACTAATCGTTAACCCCGGTGCCGCTGCCCCATCCAGGGTGAGGGACTTGGCTAGCACCAGTGGACCTTGGCTGAGACCGATGGTTTGGTTGCTTAGACTATCGCTAAATTGGATGGTGTCACCGGACTGAGCGGTGGCGATCGCATTTCTCAACGATCCAGCCCCACTATCGGCGGTGGTGGTAACGGTGAACGTAGCCATAATAATGATCTTCCAAGTGTTGGGTGAAAGGAATGCGGTGCTAGGGCGACTGAAGTGAGCCATTAACGGGCTGATGCGTGAGCCTGTGAATCTATGGTAGAGGGGCGATCGCCTTCCCAACAGGGGTGAAAGTACGGAACCTCAAAAAGGGCTAGAACCCTCTTGGTCATTAGGGCAATTGCCGAATCAGACAAAACTTAAGCCGCCGCATTCAGTTTAGTGTACGGGTTTCGTAAAGTTCCTCATTTTGCTTGATTGACTCCCAAAAATCTACGATGGGTTTGGGGTAATTCTCACCTAAAATAACCCCAAATTGCTGTTGCTGATTACCATTAAGACTCCAGGGTTGGTGAATTTTATCCTCCGGCAACGATGCTAATTCGGG
>JAYKIC010000334.1:0-6724 GCA_035284985.1 Leptolyngbyaceae cyanobacterium | reverse complement strand
CCCACCATTGCTGCATCAACAGGGTGGGCAGGCACAGGATCACCGGAACCATATACACCACGGTCATCCCCACCAAGGTTCCCAGCAAAAGCCATGGGGAATAGTGCAATTGGGTATAAGCGGTACGGGCCACCATATCCCAAATAGATTTCAACGTGGGATAGGGGCGCAGACTGCGGGTGTGGGTGCTGAGGCCGAGCCATATGGGGTTTTCACAGGACGGAGGAGAGAGGAGTGAAGAACGAGGAGAGAGGAGTGAAGAACGAGGAAAGAAGGCTAAAGCCCTGGAAATTGGGGAGGTTGAGGCATTGAAGACAGCACCTTCCTCGGTCTTCCCTCTTCCCTCTTCCCTCTTTCTCTTGATGGTGTGGGCTAGGGCACAGTCGTCAATTAAGGCATCGCGGATGGAGCCAATGCCACCAATGCGCTGGAGGGCGCTGGGTCGTAGCAAAATACAACCTCCAGCGGCGGCGGCGGTGGGGTGGGTGGGACGGTTGACCCAACGGAAGGGATAGAGTTTTTGGAAAAAGAAGACAAAGGCGGGGATGAGCACCTGTTCCCAAAAACTGTCGCAGCGGAGACGAACCATGATGGAGGCTAGGTCGAGGTGGTGCGATCGCGCCTGCTGCACCAGTCGTTTTAGATTCTGGGCATCGTGATAGATGTCAGCGTCCGTTAACAAAATATAGTCGGGTAGGGGAGTCTGGGCTAGAGCATACTGGGTGCCTTGTTCCAAGGCCCATAGTTTACCCGTCCAGCCCGACGGTAAGGGTTGGGCGGCGAGAATGGTGAGGGTTCGTGGTGGTTGATGCGAGGTTGCCGATTCCACTTGCTGGGCAGTGGTTTGGGCCACGGTGGCGGTGCCATCGGTGCTGTGATCGTCCACTAAGATGACAGAGATCTCTCCGGGATAGTCTTGGGTGAGGAGCGATCGCAAGGTTTGCGGTACCATGTCGGCTTCATTGCGGGCCGGAATCACAACGCTCACCCTAGGGGCGTTATCCTCCAACTCCAGCCTATGTGATGGTGTGACCGATTCCAGGCAAGGTTCAGTGCGCCAAAACTGGCCCCGAAATCCGAGCAAGTAAATCCAGATGAGGAGGGAGAGGGAAGGCAGCAGGGTGAGCCAGAGCATGGGTGGGTGAGGGGGTGAGTAGGCTAATCGGGTAGGGGGTTTAAGGATAGGGACAGTGGGGGGATTTCGTGGGACAATGGCGATCGATTGCAATGCCCCCAAGCATTCTAGTGGCTAGGGTTAATTTTAGGGAGGAATGGTTCGTGGATGCAGCAATGAAGGAACTGATCCGAAACTACGTAGCAGCGGTGCATCAACGGTTTGAAGAGGCAATCGCCCTCAACCAAAAATCAGTGACAGAGGGCGATCGCGCCTTCTTTGACGGTGCTTTTTTCTGCTATCGAGACACCATGAAAATGCTGCGACAACAGCTTGAGGCCCATGGCTACGACCCCAGCGAGTTTGAACCGCTGGAGCCTGTGTTGCCAGAAACCGAAAAAATTAGTTATGTCACTCCGTCGTCAGATCAAGAAGTCCTGTAGGATTTCCCTACCAGCCCAACGCCGAATATAGATTACGAGATGCGGCTACGACTTGGTCTTGTTCCTCCGTTAGCGGGATATCCTCAATGGTAGTATCCTCTGGAATCCGCGTCTCCGCGCAGAAAGAAGCGGTATTCAGCCCGCCAAAACGCTTGACAGTGCTGGACCGAAACCGGAGGTCAGGAGAGGCAAACCAAAAGCGCTCCACCGAACTCATGGTTTCATACTCCGTCACCAGGGTTAGGCCATCTTCGTCATCCATTTCGTACTGACCTACGACGGGAACCACTTCAGCATAGCCCCGCTCCCGCAGCAACCGCCCCTTGCGGCCTGTTTCATCATCGGGCACAAGGGCAAACACCGTATCCCCCTCGTGGTCCTCCCCTTCTTGATCCCAGGCCATGGAACCGCCCCATTTGACGAATGCGCCGCCAATGGCCAAATCCGGGTCAATTTCATGCATTTGGCAAATATCAATTACTCTGGGATGATCCTTAGGGTAGGCTTCTACCCGAATGTCCAAATCTCCCGTTTCTGAACGACGGAAAGGCAAGTGGTGGGTGGTGCGTTGCGATCGCCACCGTCCTGCACTTTTCTGAAAAAATTCCAGCGCGTTCATTCTGTTCTACTCCTTCTGGTATTCACCCTGATATTCTACTAAAGTGTTGTAATCGCTTGGGCAAACGGCAGGAAAAATTATGGCTGAAACGAACAAACCAGACGGGCAAGATGAAACAACAGACGCATCCACGAACACCCACACCACCGAGTCTGAAGACCCCACCACCGCAAACAATGCCCTGCCGATCCAACCGCCCCCCCCGCATCACTTTACCGTGGGCGATCGCGTTTGCATTTCTAAACAACCACCCTACTTCAAAACCGCCGACACCATGCCCATGTTGCGTCCCCCCGACACCATCCCCGTCGGCACCGAAGGGCGCATCATGGGCAGCAGCCCTGGGGGTTACTGGATTGTCCGCTTTCCCAACGGTTCTTTCCTCATGGACAGCCAGTACATCCAAGCCATGTCCTAAGGTTTTGAGTTTTGAGTTCTAAGTTCCCTCCCCACCCACCATGACCCCACCCTGGTCCCCCCGCCTACTCCATCCCCTCATCGGCAGTGATATCACCACCCTGATCCAGGTGTTAGTGAAAAATGGTGGCGTGGCTCCGCGTTGCTGGCCCCATGCGGTGGTGGCGATCGCCACTGCCCTTGCCCGTCTACCCATTTCCGCCCTGGAATCCCAGCGCCTATCCCGCCTCCGCCAACAAGCCCCAGCCATGCCGCCGCCCATTTTTATCGTGGGTCACTGGCGCAGCGGCACCACATTTTTGTATGAATTACTGTGTCAATCGCCCCAGTTCCACTATGTATCCCCCTTTGCCACGGGCATCCCCTGGGATTTTTTGACGATTACCCAGTGGTTTCAGCCTTTTTTGGAACAACTCTTACCTCAGGATCGGTTTATCGATCAGGTGCAGGTCAAGGCCGACTCTCCCCAAGAAGACGAAATTGCCCTAGCCAGTATGCAACCCCTGTCGTTTTACCATGGCCTCTATTTTCCGTCACGGCTTCAACAAAATTTGACCCAGGGACTATTTTTTGAAGATTGTTCCCCAGGGGCGATTGAACGGTGGCGACGGGCCATGGTCTTGTTTATGGAAAAGCTGCATTTACAGAGCCATCAGCAACAATTGCTGATTAAAAATCCAGTCTATACGGCCCGCATCAAAGAATTGCGATCGCTCTTTCCCAATGCCAAATTTATTCACATTTATCGCAATCCCTATATCGTCTTTCAATCGACTCGCAACTTTTATATCAAACTTTTTCGTGAATTAGCCCTGCAATCCCCCGCCACCGTGGACATAAATCAACTAGACACCCTGATTTTTAATTGCTACTCTCGGATGATGCAAACCTTGCAGCAGGATGGGGCGGACTTGCCACCAACCCAATTTATTGAGTTACAATTTGAAACGTTTGAATCAGATCCAGTCGGTCATATCGAAAGGATTTACGCCCAGTTAGACATCGGCGGATTTGAAACAGCTAGACCCTTTTTTGAGAGATATGTGGGCGATCGCCAAACTTATCGTAAAAATCGATACCAATTTTCCCAAAATGACAACAATCGGGTTTACGAACAATGGCAACCTTTCATTGACCATTGGGACTACACCCCTCCTACCTCCTAATGTCCCCCTATCCCCTCAAGTAACAAATTCATGCTAAAAGCACCATAACTGATTTTCATCGATTAGGATAGGATGTAGATAATATTCCGCCTTTCAGCCAACAATTTCCACCTAGTTTGGGGTCGGTAATCGACGTAACCGAAATCGTTTACTTGAACCCGCTAAACCCGTGCCGAACTTGTCGGTTGAACTATTTGTTGTACAACATCTCTGTTGTGTTCTCTTTTAACTGATAACCCAGCGTATTACCACGAGGATTAAGACACCCAAACGCCTATGCCAGTGATCAAACAGAACCGTAGAAATCAAGATCTACCCACCATCAATGAACGAATTCGGTTTCCAGAGATACGAGTCATTGATACCGATGGTGCCCAGCTTGGAGTCATGCAGCCTGCAGAAGCCCGCAAGATGGCTGAAGCTAAAGAGCTTGATTTAGTGTTGGTCAGTGATAAGGCAAATCCCCCTGTTTGCCGGATTATGGACTACGGCAAGTTTAAATTTGAACAAGAAAAGAAAGCACGGGAAGCCAAGAAAAAGCAACACACCTCTGATGTAAAGGAAGTGAAAATGCGCTATAAAATTGGCGACCATGACTACAACGTTCGTCTGAGCCAAGCTCAACGTTTCCTTAAATCGGGAGATAAGGTAAAGGCGACGGTCATGTTTAGAGGTCGGGAAATCCAGCACGCGGATTTAGCGGAAAAGTTGTTGCAGCAACTGGCCACTGATTTGGGTGAGTTGGCGGAAGTGCAGCAGGCTCCTAAGCGGGAAGGGCGCAATATGATGATGTTGCTGTCCCCCAAACGGTAATTTTTAGTAATTGGGTCACAATTACAACCTACTATCTTCAATGTGATCTTTGCGAAAAGAAAGGTGTTCTCTAATAGAGATCGCCTTTTTCTTTTGCCCAAAACTCCAATACCAGTATTCTTCTACCCGCAAGGGATTTCAGCGGGGGATTCAGCTTGATTTGCCCTCGTCCCCGATGATCAATTTGCTGCTGGTGACGGCGCGACCGGATGATGAGTCGGATGTGGGCTATCGGACGGTTTCTCGACCGCTGACTGAGGCGATCTAATGCACAGTTGCAGGTACATGTGGAGTGGCCGCCTCCGGGGACGTTTGAGGCGTTGTCGAATGAACAGAGCAGTTTAACGCTGTTTTTCCTAGTAACCCAGCTTGACCAGACCAAACATGACCGTCTATCTGTGGCGAATAAATCGTGACACCAACGATTTAGTAAAAATCATACACTAGTACTGTGATTAGCTCCGGCACACAGTGTTATAAGATACGCTAGGCTTAATAAAGTTTTGAAGGTGGAGAATAGTTTATGCGATCGCCCTCAATTCCTGCGCTGTTACAGTATGTTGTTCTAACGTTGTCACTTACGTCTTGTACAGGGGGGCGTTGGGTTGAAAAAATTGAGCAAGCGGTTGAACCGGATGCATTTTTGTTGAATAATTCCATTATTTTGGGGCATAGTGTTAGCACTTGTCTAGCTTCTGCGGCTGACAATTGGCCTGAATCCTTTCCTGATAGTTTGTGTTATCCAGAGGCAACTTTAATTAATACTAAGCTACTTAATGAAGCTGAAGTGGATAAAAACTGGGGCGATTATTTGAAAATAGATAAGCTTGGACCTGAAATGGAGGGAAAAGAGCAATTTTTTCAAACATTTTGGGAAACAGAACACTCAGTTGAGGATGTTCAGCAGTTTTATCAAGTTTTCTTTGAAAACTCAGGCTGGGAGATTTCTTCTCCTATGGGAAGCGATTATGTGAGCTTATGGGGCATTAGTGATAACACCCTGGTTGCAATCCGTTTTGGTCAGGATTTTACTTCAATGGGTTTACCTAGTGTGGATGAAGGCACTGAGAGTACTGATCCTATAGATTTATCTGAACCAGTTGAGGGCGATCGCATTAATTTAGCAGAAAAAACGCAGTATGCTCTTCTCTACGTAGTTTTTGGGGCAGCTACAGACAATGAGCCTAGTATAACTCCGAACTTTGATGGAGAGTCATTAGTTTTTCCAGATTCAGGTTCTCAACTTGAAGGCAGTAGCAATGATCATTCATCGGCATTAGATGATAGTGTTGCAAGCCATTCAGATAATGCTGATCTAGAAACTACTGAACAGGGTGAATCAGACATTGGTGCAGAAGATGGATCTGGTTCTGAGTCTGTTGAAAACGGGGTTATTAATGATATCAATGAAGCCCCTGATATTCTAGAGGCATATGTAAAAGAGTTTGTGGAACTTGGGATTGTTGCACAAAAAATACATAACCAGCAGTCGAGGTTGTTCCGACCGAATGAAATAATTACTCGGAGGGATTATGCCCGTTGGTTATTTTTAGCCAATAACCTTTTTTATCGCGATCGCCCTAGTCAAATGTTACGGGAAAGCGATCAAAATGCTGATCCCATTTTCCAAGATATTTTATCTACTGATCCGGATTTTGGGATTATTCAGGGCTTGGCAGAAGCTGGGTTGATTACTAGTACCCTAATCGATCCAGAGGCAAGTGTATGGTTTAGACCCAGTGATGCCCTGACCCGTGAGAATTTGATTGCATGGAAGTCCCCCTTAGATACTCGCAACCCTCTACCTGATATTACTGTAGACGAGATTGAAGAGACATGGGGGTTTCGGGATGCTACGTTAATTGATCCTAGTGTACTCAGCGCTATCTGGATTGATTCCCAAAACGGTGACGCTGCTAATATTCGACGGGTATTTGGTTATACTCGACTGTTTCAACCGAATAAAACCGTTACCCGTGCAGAGGCAGCTTCGGTGCTTTGGTCTTTTGGCTCACAAAGTGAAGTGAGAACTGCCGCTAGCATACTTAACGATAAAAGTGGTGATAATAGGGACGTGAGAGATAATGAATCAAACGTTTTTTAACTGCTGTCCCAATTCTCAACAATGGAAAAATTGAGCTAATTGAAAGGT
>JAYKIC010000333.1:0-4801 GCA_035284985.1 Leptolyngbyaceae cyanobacterium | reverse complement strand
CCCTAAATCCCTTCTCCCAAAAGGGGAGAAGGGACTTCAAACCAGGTTCTTGGGTCGAAAGCCCCTCTCCCGCTCTGGGAGAGGGGTTGGGGTGAGGGCTGTTTGAGTTTTGTCAGTCAATCAGCTCAATGACCAAGCTAAAGCGCTACTGTGACTAAAGCGCTACTGTGACTAAATCGCTATTGTGGGCTAGGGAATGTTAGGAGGATTCTTCTAATACCAGTAGATTCAAGTTTTCCTGCACTGAGTTGAAGGTATCGCTGAGGGAGCGGACTTCATCGGTTTGGAGCCGATCGCTCAAATCAGCGGTACGAAGCTTGTTTTGCAATTGCTGTAGCACTCCCGCTGACTGCACAATCAAGGTAGATAAGCTGACAACTTGGGCTTGACGGGCATCCTTGCCCTCTTGGCTCAGGCTAATATTCCATTCCAGGGTAGAGGCAAGCTTTTCCCATTGTTCTTTGGCCACCCCTGTGCTGGATTGGGCCTTGGCGTTGGCATTTTGGAGCTGACGCTGTAGTTCTGCTTGGGATAGCAGTGAATCACTTCCCTTCATCCGTCGGGCCATTTCTTCGATATTTCGGGGGAGTTCTTCGGCGCGATCGCAAGCATATTGCACCACGGACAGCAACTCCATTTGATTGGCATCCGTTAACAAATGGGATGCTTCAGTTCGCAGATCATTGGCCCGTTGGGCCAGGGTTGCCGCTTGGGTCCGAATGGAGCCTAGTTCCTGCTCTAGGGCTGGATCGTCCAGTCCCAAGGCTTCTGGCTCTTGACCTTTGCGGATGGCAGCACCTAGGGTCGCTACCGCCACCGAACTGGGTAGTACTACCCAGTTCGGCAACTTCAGCAACCGTACACCTACCACCAAGACGACAGAACCAGCAAGGACAGCAATGGGATAGTAAAGTGGATTGGCAAATTTCATGGATAGGGATAGGGTCTAGGAATCGAGGTCGTCGCTAAAATTCTAGTTGTAAGTCGGCCATTAACTGGGCGATCGTGGACGGATTGCCCTCAGAATAGTATCCCCCGTTTAATTCAGCAATGGTTTGCAACGCTTCTGCATTAAATTCTCCGGCATTGCCGTAGCCAATGGTAAATACGGCAATGCGTTGGTCAGTTTCAAATCCGCTATTTTTCAATTCTTGGGATAATTGCTCCAGCGTGATGCCTTCACCGGAATCTTCACCGTCCGTCAGCACTAATACGGCATTAATTGCCCCCGTCTTCAGATTATCCTGTAACCAGTTCCGAGCATACAATGTGGCATCGTATAACTGGGTACCGCCTTCCGCCTCTAGGCCGCTGATAAATTGTAAGCCTGTGGCCCGCCCTTCTTGGGTTCCTTCTACCATGATAGGGGGGCGAATTTCGGTGTCAAAGTCAATGAGGGCAATGCGATCGCGTTCTCCCAAATTATTGATATAGGTTTGCAACGTATTTTGCACGGCTGGTAGTTTATCCCCGCGCATGGACCCGGAGGAATCCACCACCACCGCCACCAATGAGGGTTTTTTGGCGACATTTTCCCAAGCAGTTAGCATGGCTTCGACTACTTCGGGTTGGGGCGGACGATAGGAATCATAGGTCGCATTGGGGTCCACCCCAAATTCTGGGGTGAAACTGGGGCCGAGGGGCACCCCAGGGGTTCCAGGTCGCAACCCTAACCGGGTGGCAATTTCCTGGGCTTGGGGTGTTTGCAAATACTCAATCACTTGGGTGGCGGCTTCTTTTTCCTCCGCACTAATCCAAGGGGCATCGGCTACGATCGCCCGCATATTGGAGGTGAAGGTGGCGGGAGGATAGATCGCTTTGTAACGGGGCTGACCTGGTTGTACCCTTTGGTTGGCGACAATCACCGAAGATTCATAGACCGATCCCACCGAAGCCCAAAATGGTCCATTTTGGACCATTGCCTCTGCTAGGGAATTTGTAGAAGTCCCGTAGCGGGTGATTTTCTCTTGAATTTCCGCAATCTGGGGCGTAAGGGTGGTCACATCGGCTGTCGTCAGTTCTTCTGGGCGTTTACCCGACACTTCCGCAAACTGAGTCACTAAGGTTTGTAAACCAGAGTTGGAACGGGTAGGGGCCGTGTGAACGTAGTGAATGGTCAAAGCGGGGCTATTGGGATCGATGTCTTGGTGGGTTTCCGCACCTACAAATGCCTGAAAAATATTGGGCGTATTTTGTAAACCAGGGGCTAAGTCTTCTTGGGCCATGAATACCATGGGGCTGGTGGCTAACATGGGTGCATCGGTGATTTCAGGAATGTAGGTTTGCCCTGGAAAAATTTGCTCCATGCGATATTTCATTTGGCTGTGGTAAATTTCCCCATCCACTGATAATAGGGTGGGAAACTGGGGATCATCCGCTTGCACGGTGCCCTGTTGCAACTGTTCGGCCAAAGCCAACACCATGTCCACTACGTCACCACTACCCAAGGCTTCACAGGTGGCATAGAAAGCTGAGCCATTGTCTAAGGTGGGATTGGTCTGGTTGAAAGGGGCGATCGCTTCCTCACAAAAGTCTTCCAAGGCACTGCCCACCAGAATTTTTAGCTCAAAGCCACTATTCCCCGGTTGCGGGGTACCCGTGGTATTTGGATCATTGACGACAGAGGAGGAATCACAGGCGGTCAATAGTCCCAGCCCTAACCCCAGAATAATCCCAGGCGGCCAATATCGCTGCTGGGTGGGGGGATGCTGCTGGATACGTCGTCTGTCCAACGTTCTGTCATGCTCAATCTGGGTGGTTTTCATGGTCGATTGTTTCACCTTCCGTATTGCCGTCTTCTTTCTACTCTAAACTTGTAAATAATTGGCGAAACTGTCTTACTCCTTAACGCTTCCCTGGGATCACGGACCGGGTTGATCCGAGGGTAAAGCGGTTGGGGGATGCCCCTCCATTTTAGCTTTCAAGTCCGCTAGCTCTTGGTCAATATCACCCTCGCTATCCAAGTCGGCAAACCGCTGATCCAGGCTGGAACGACTGAGTTCAGCGATCGCCTCCGACCGGGCTTCCAATTCCTGCACCCGATTTTCCATGCGTTCAAACGCCGCCATCGAGCTATTCATGGTCATCCCCCCCAACATTTCGTTGAGTTGCTGGGAAGCCTTAGCGGACTGGGCACGGGCAATGTACATATCTTTTTTGGTTTTAGCCTCAGCCAGCTTGCGCTCTAGGGTCAGCATATTGTGCTTCAGTTGCTTGACCACCCCCCGCTGTTGGTCGAGATGTTGGTCAAAGACTTGGGCCGTTTCCAGATAGGATTTACGCCGGGTAAGGGCTTCACGGGCCAACTCATCACTTTCTTTCTGGATGGCCAACTGTGCCCGTTGGTACCATTCCTCAGCGGTCCGTTTGGCTTGGGCCGACTGGCGTTCGGTGCGTTTTTGAGTGGCGATCGCCTGCGCCACAGCCTGCCGCAACCGAATCAAATCATCCTCCATATCCATCACCGTCTGTTCCAGGATCTTTTCAGGGTCTTCAGCATGGCCAATGACACTGTTAATCCCTGCCCTAATGATTCGCCCTAAACGGTCAAGAAATCCCATACCCAGCCTTGACTACCGTGCTAACGTTTACGATACCAACTTCATCTGCATCTATGGTAAACCACGGACTCTTGAACTATAAGCTTACTTCACTGTTCCTTTGGCTTCCTTGGGGCTTCCTTGGGGCTTCCTTGGACTAACACACATATAGAATAATGAGGGTGTGATAGAACAGAAATGCCGAAGTATGCCCTGGCTACTCCCTTTCTACTGCAAGAATACAGAGCCAGGTGCGTTGTCACGTACCCTACCCTTGCTGCAAGAATACAGAGCCAGGTGCGTTGTCACGTACCCTACCCCTACTTGATAGTGTTCCTACTTCTTGTATTAGCCATTTGAATATGCTGGATCGCACTCCAAAACTGTTGACCTTTCGCAAGGTTTTAATCATTCCCTTTGTTGGTCAAGTGTTACTGGTTACTACCCTAGTGACGTATTGGTCATTACAATCGGGAAAACGGGCTATCCACAATTTAGTATTGGATTTATCCCAGCAAACGAGTGCTGAAATTACGCAACATTTGAATTATTATTTGGCGAATGCTCGTAAGCTTTCTGAAATTAATGCTCAGATACTCAGCCAAAATGTTGTTGATCCCAATGATCTGGATGCGGTGGGGCGTTTTTTATGGCTGCAAGCCCAACGTTATAATATTGGCTATTTACTATGGGGGCAGGTCAATGGCCATTATGTTGATGTGGGGCAACCTGAGACCTTGGAATTGGACCTGATTACGGAGCAAATTAATCCCCCACGTTTTGGCGATCGCCGTCTTCATACTTTCTCAATTGATCCCCAGGGCAACCCATGGGAACGTCTCTCTGACCCCATTGATTATCCTTTTCAATCTGAAGCTTGGTACGAGCAATCTGTGCGAACACAACAGGCCAATTGGACTCCGGTCTATTCTTGGCAAAGCCCTTCCGCCAACCCATTGGCGATCGCCTTTAGCAGTCCCGTGTTTGACCAAGAGGGCAATTTGATAGGGGCGATCGCCGCCGAACAACGCCTATGGCAAGTGGAGGAGTTTTTAACCCACTTGAGTCAACGTGATGCCACCATTACCTTTATCATGGAGCCAAATGGCGCATTACTGGCCCGTTCCCACCTTGATCCAGTTCTGCCAACCCCCACCCACCCACCCCCACAGGAAATGTCCCAACTCTTGGTGGAGCATACCACCCACTATGTCCAGACCCATTTAGGCGGCTGGCACACCATTGCAGCCGCCCAGGATTTT
>JAYKIC010000332.1:0-3059 GCA_035284985.1 Leptolyngbyaceae cyanobacterium | reverse complement strand
CCAAACTATTCCATTTTCTAGGTTCTGACTCCCTCAGGACTACACTCTCGTGTCGCTCCCCCTCAGGCGCTTTACCAATATATCTACTCCGCTCTACCTTGTCAATCCCCTCAAACAAAAATGTTTTCCGCATAGTCCCATAATTCTTCAAACCCCTTTACCTGTAAGGCTTTATCCCCTACTCAAACGGAAAAATAGACTGGAATTTTGGTATCTATAGAGATCAATTTTAGGCCAGAGGATTTATTTAAATATTTTTGGAATAAGTTTTGGGACGAGCCAGTGGTAGATGGATAGCCCAATGAAATAGGGAGAAAACTGGATGGGGGGCCAACCAGTCTTCTCCCTACTCAAGTATCTGTTGTGTCGCAGTGTTGATGTTATCGATTGTATAAACGTGGACTACAGGTCAGCACGGTTAGCAACCATCAAAAAGATAACGACAGGGCCAGAAATCATAATCAGCGCAACGAAGGTGAGCTGAGCGATGACCACAAAGTTAATTCCACCAACCAGATTTGTAAGAAAGTCCATTATTCCTCCCAGTTTAGACCCAGAAAATTGCACATGACCGAATATCTGGAACATATTTTACCTGATGAACCCACCTAAATTAAATAAGTGTGGATTTTCCGAGACATTTATGGGGGTTTCAAGTATTTCGTTTTTTCATCATTTCGGACACAGAAGCTTGTTCCATAATGCCAATGACTTTTGTACCGTCTTGAACGACTAGAGACGGAATAGGTTGCTGGGTATATTGCATCACTATTTCAAGCAGGGGGGCATTAGCCGAAACAATTTCAAGCTTGCTGGTGGCTTGGGTCAGGCTTTCAAGCATCACATCCCACCATTGACTCGTTGGAATAGTTTTGATGGTTTCAGGATCTAGGGTACCTAACAAGGCTTGATCATCGTCCACGACTAGATATTGCTTCCAGCTTTTTTGGGTACCAATCAGGTAACGATTGGCAAATTCCCTTATAGATAGATTGGCCGGGACAATGGGGCTATCTGCATATACAGCATCAGCGGCAGTTAAACCGCTGAGTTCTTCCTGAATCACGGCTGTTTGGGCTGAACGGTTAGCGTTCTGTAATAGGAACAGACCGATAAATAAAGTCCAAATACTGCCAAACTGGAGGATGACTGCCAGAAGGCGAGGAATAAAGAGTAAGTAGCTCAGGTTGCTGGCTAGCAGTGTGTTAGGGGAGACTTGGGTGGTGATGAAGTAAATGCCTTGGACCAGGAATCGGCCAAGAACGTTACCGAAGATGGAGTTGAGGCCAATGATAACGCCGCACCAGCCGAAGATTTGGCCAAAACGGCTGGCGAACGCTACGCCTTTGTAGGGTTTACCTGTAATTTTCCAGACTAATGCTTTGAGGATGTTGCCGCCATCTAGGGGAAGTCCTGGAATCAGGTTAAAAGTACCAAGGAGAAGGTTGATGGATGCGAGGAGACCAAGAATGCCGAGGATGGGGGTGGGTAGGGCTAGGTTGGTCTGGGCGAGGGTAAAGATGCCAAATAGGACGAAACTGACAGCAGGACCAGCGATCGCCACCCAAAAAGCATTTCCAGGGGTTTTCGATTCTTCAGCGAGACTAGCCAATCCGCCAAAGATAAAGAGGGTAATGGATTTCACTTCAATGCCCTGGCGCATAGCGACTAGGCTATGGCCCAACTCATGCAATACCACTGATGAAAACATCAAAATTGCGGTTATCATGCCTAAGATCCAGGGTAATGGGCCTACAAGCTGGAAAGCATCAGCGAGGGCTAGCCCTTCTGACCAGGTGACGAGGGCAAACACAACAAACCAGGAAGGGTTAATAAAGAAGGGAATGCCAAATAAACTACCAAAACGGATGCTATTCATGGCGATAACTTCACCTCACACAAAATCAACGGGTTGAATCTGAAAAGTTTAAAAACTGGATCGCGTAAGTCAAGGATGCTGGGAATGAATCCAAGGCATTACAACCTCTGGATTCAAGCTTTTGGATCACTGCTTTGTGGCTATTGCCTACATTTTGACTTAACTTAATGAAAATGAGGAGGCAAACCACTCTTCCTGAGGCGATCGCCACCCATAGCAGTGCAGTGTATGGATACGTTGACATTAATCGCTGGATTCGAGTTGTTGTTGCTGGGCAACGAGCTGTTGACGGCGACGGTGGCGACGATGAAGACGGTTGAGGTAGGCGATCGCTACTCCCGCCAGGACAACTAGCGCCACATTGCCAACCACAATCGTTTTGGCAATCTCTGTAAAATCGACTGGACGGGCACAACCAATCATGGGTTCAGGCACACACAAGAAATAATTGGTAATCAACCATGGCAGCGATCCTAATACCCAAACCACAATGGCAATGAGTAACAATACCAGTAGAAAAATCATGACACCTCTCTAGTCCAACCTGCTATTTCGACAACAATATCCCTAGCGTCTAACTCATGCTTCATTCAGCTTTAAGTAGTGTAACAAAGTCACTTAACCCCTAAACATTTCAACCACTCAACCACTTGAATCACTGGCTAACATGGTACAGAAGAGCCTAAGTTGGAGCGGTAGGATCAATATCAAAGGCCAACAAGATTAGAGTATCGCCCAACAAGCCTACAGGTTCCAGGGCAATCACTGATTCAAGGGCAATCACCTATCACTGCGATAACTTATCGTCCCACACTTGGAGCATCATTCGAAAAAGGATAGTACCACCATGCAAGACAACCGTAGTTTATCAAGCCAAACTCCTTCCCACTCAAAGCTTCCAGCCATTTTTTCCCATCGATGGAGTTTAGGACTCATCGCCACTGCCATTGTTGTGGCGGGAGGTGGAACAGGCTGGTGGGCTTGGCATCACCTCGCCTCTACGCCATCGGATACCACGACTCAAATTGACTCGTCTGATCCCAACACCAATGCTGGGGACAGTGGCGCTAATCCAGCCGTTGCCCCCATCGTGACTACAGCAGTGCAGGTTTATCTGCTGGATGTAAATGATATTAATTTTGCCTTAGTCCCGGTGACGTTAGAAGTAGAGACAGCGGAT
>JAYKIC010000331.1:0-5021 GCA_035284985.1 Leptolyngbyaceae cyanobacterium | reverse complement strand
CCCCAACCCCTCTCCCAGAGCGGGAGAGGGGCTTTCGACCCAAGAACCTGGTTTGAAGTCCCTTCTCCCCTTTTGGGAGAAGGGATTTAGGGAAGAGGGGCAAAGTTTTGTCAGTCAATCAGCTATTGCTGTTACCGGGCGGTCCCGCACCAAGCTCACTTCAAAAACTTTCGTAAGAGTTTATGATCCCTTTACTTCACTTCATTGGAACTTGATGTTGTTTTTATACATAACATCAAGTTATTGTTACGATGTGTAGCAATCGCTCACCATGATTTATCGTGGAAAGTAGGGAGCACAAGCAACAGAGAAATCACGGAAACGGGTGCAGAAAACGGATCACCACAGTTTTTTTACCGGATTTTAGTAGGGATATTTGGATAAAGACGCTATATAAATTGGCATACTTTTCCCCGACTACTGTATTCGGCACCATTAGGGTAAATACGTAAATGCCTAACCGCTTGATGTAGAGGTATTACAAGCTAACGGTTGAGGATTCTTAACCCTGCTTCAGGGCTAGGAATCGTCACCTCGAAATAAAGGAAAAGACCACAATTCCGACTGGTTTAGCTGGACCGTGGAATGGTTAGAACCTTGGGTAGCACTACACACGTAACATAACGCCCTGCGATCGCAGGGACCGTTATTTCAACAGGAGTCTCACAGGAATTTAGCGACTATGACCTACAAGATTGAACGCAAGCGCCTGAAAAATAGTGCAACAAATCAGTCCTATTGCTTAACAATTTACTTCCAAGACGGAACTAAAATCCAATTTCCAGCTACGAATGCCCAAGAAGCACTGGACTATTATCACCAATTTAATAGCGACAATGCGATCGCCTATTCCTAATAGCGTTGGGCCTTAACGCTTTGTATCTGCACTGTTTTAGATTCAGTATTGGTCGTCGCCAGGGGAGAATTATTTGCGGGAACAATGCCATACTTGCCTTCAATATCTCCTGGGGCTAAGGCCGGAGAGAAAAAGAAGCCTTGGCCTGCCTGACATCCCAATTGCTTTAGCCACTGCAATTGTTGCTCAGTTTCTATTCCCTCGGCAATCACCGATAGGCCCAATTGCTGACTCAGGGCCACTATGGTATTCACAACATGATAATCACGATGGTTTTCGGTCAGTAGCTGCTTCACAAAGGTGTGGTCAATTTTAAGGCTATCCACCGGGAACTGGTGCAAATAACTTAGGGAGGAGTACCCCGTGCCAAAATCATCGATGCTGAGGTGAATTTGACGCGATCGCAAGGCATTGGTGAGGGCGATCGCCATGGCGGCATTATCCATAATGGCCGTCTCGGTAATCTCCAGCTTGACTGAGGCTGGATTAACCTGAGTTTTTTCAAGAATTCGATCAACATCGGCCAGTAAAGTGGGACAAGCAAACTGACGGGCCGATAGGTTTATACTCATGACTAGATGGGACCAGCCCCACTGATG
Source organism: Leptolyngbyaceae cyanobacterium (assembly GCA_035284985.1). Classification (GTDB taxonomy): domain Bacteria; phylum Cyanobacteriota; class Cyanobacteriia; order CAKZMO01; family CAKZMO01; genus JAAHGY01. The sequence continues at coordinate 3,566 of JAYKIC010000331.1, read as the reverse complement.
CCAAGTATGGAGTTGGCGACAGGCTTCTTCTAAAACAAACAACCCCACTGGCACTATCATCCCACTCGCCTCCATGCAAGGGATAAACTCTCCAGGGGAAACCATCCCCCGCTCAGGATGTTTCCACCGCAGCAACGCTTCAAACCCTTGCAGAGAACAATCATTTAACCGAACAATGGGCTGATAGTGTAGAACAAACTCCTGTTGCTTGAGGGCATGTTGCAAGTCATTTTCCAAGGTCAAGCGTTGGATAATATTGTGCTGCATTTGCTGATCAAATACTTGATAGCTGCCTTTTCCCTGTAACTTGGCTTGATACATGGCGGTATCCGCAGCCTGTAGCAACTCTTCCGCTGAGATCGGAGAGGGCGTATGGTGGGGGGGCACGAGGGCCACACCCATACAAGCGGTGATAAAGAGTTCACAGTTAGCGACTGTAAACGGTATCTTAAAACTCTCTAGGAGTTCTTGGATGAACACGTCTAGATGTTCTACGGTGTGAATCTGGTGCAGGAAGAAACAAAATTCATCCCCCCCCAGACGAACTAATACATCGTCGGGCTTTAGCAATGAGGTCAGTCGATGGGCGATCGCCACCAATAGCTGATCGCCAATGGCATGACCAAATGACCCGTTAACCAGTTTGAACTCATCACAGTCTAAACAAATCAGGGCCAACCCTTCTGCATTTCCTTGAAGTTGGCGATCCAGCTGATCAATCAAATAGGCTCGGCTAGGGAGTTGGGTGAGTCGATCGGTAAAGAGCATCGACCGCAGTTGTTCCGTCCGCTCCTGTACGGCGGCTTCCAGGCGGGTATTAAAGGTGGCCAGTTGCTGATATTGCTGATGAATGCGGAGCATGGACCGCACCCGAGATTGTAGCTCTAAACGGTTAATGGGTTTACTAATAAAGTCATCGGCTCCAGAGTCAAAGCAACGCACCAAGTCAGCTTTTGCCGTGAGAGCCGTAATGATGATAATGGGAACCGCCTTCCACTCTGGCATGGATTTGATCCGCCGACACACCTCAATGCCATCGATACCGGGCATCATCACGTCCAATAAAATCAAATCAGGACAGAGAATGGGGAGAGAGGCGATCGCATCCTGACCACTAGCCGTGTAGTGTAGCTGGTAATTCTTTTGATTCAGAAAGGTCTCGATAACATCAAAGTTATCCGGTTCGTCATCAACAATAAGAATAGAGAACATAGATCATAATCCGAGTAGTGATTACCATACTGTGGTCACTGTTTACAGGAGGATAGAACAATCTCAAAATGGCGATTAGCCCAGCCTCAGTTGGGTGTTAAAGTAGGGCGGATATTGTATGGTAAAGGGCATCCAGACAATTGCCTTGGCAAATCATATTGCCCTGACCAGTCATAATGATATTGCGCTTAGGATATCGCCAAGGGCAAGGTCAACTCTACCGTCATATCACGTTGATACCGACTAGTGATAGAGAGTTGTCCACCCGCAAGCTCCACAATCCGCTTCACAATTTTCAGACCCATTCCCGTTCCCTGCTGCTCATAGACATGGCGATCAAATTGCATCAATGCTCCGATCTTAGCAATTTGTTCCGCTGTCATTCCCCGACCCAAATTATGTACCGAGACATGCAGTAGGTATTCCTTGATACGCCCCTCTACTTTAATGATGGTGGTTGGCGGTGAAAATTTCAATGCATTGTCTAATAGTTCATTAAAAATTATTACTACATATCGTTCCGGTAGGGTAAGATCGGCAGGCTCAAGCAATAACACAACATCTTCTTTACGGCTAGCAATAGTGGCTTTTTCGATGAGCTGTTGCTGGAGGGCTTCACTGGGAAATGGCTTTGGCTCTGACTTTAGGGATCGCTGTTGGCTGGCAATCAGTTCTAACTCTAGATACACCTGAAATTGCTGGGCCAAGTGTTCGAGGCGATGGGCCGATTCCTCAATCCAACCCAGCATTTCTCGGACTTCTGCTGCACTCAGCGTGTCAAGGCTCAGCCTCAGCAAACTAATAGTACCTAAAATACCATTCAATGGCGTATTGAGTTCATGGCCCAAGGTGGCGGCCAAATTGCCATGCAGGGTATCCAGGGTTTGGGCCAGTAGCCCAATGGTATTGGTCTGGGTCTGGTAGAGCGACTGGATTTGGTCATATTGCCGTTTAATCCGTAGCATGGACTGGACCCTAGCCCGTAATTCCACCGAGGTCACGGGTTTGCTGACAAAATCATCGGCTCCCGCCTCAATGCAGTTAGCCAGATCAGCCTTCGCGCTCAACGCCGTAATCATAATAATGGGAACCACTTGCCACTGGGGGATGGCCTTAATGCGGCGGCACACTTCAATCCCGTCAATACCCGGCATCATCACATCCAGCAAAATTAAATCGGGACAAATGCTATCCAGGGATTCTAGGGCTTGATACCCGGTGGCCGTGTAGTGAAGCTGGTAATCTTGCCCTTCCAGGAAGGTTTCAATTACATCAAAATTATCAGGCTCATCGTCAACGATCAAAATAGAGGGTATGGTCATGGGGATTTCCTAATAATGAGGCTAGGTACCTAAGAATTGCTCTATGGCGTGAACCAGTTGCTTCAGTTTGACGGGTTTACTGAGATAGTCGTTGGCTCCAGCGGCTAAACAGCGATCGCGATCGCCCTCCATTACCAGTGCCGTCAGGGCAATAATAGGCACATCTGCTAAATCAGTGTACCCACGAATACGGTGGATGGCTTCAAAGCCATCCATTTCCGGCATTTGAATATCCATCAAAATCAGCGATGGATTTTCCTGTTGGGCTAGGGCGATCGCCTCCTGGCCATTGCGGGCGATCGCTAACCGATATCCCTTAGCCGCTAAATAATTAGAGATCGTGAAAATATTGGCATCATTATCTTCTGCTAGCAGAATTAAAGGAGATTCCACCTGAGACATTGACATTGACGTAACACTCTGGGACTCCTGCTCCATGGTTAACGGACAAGACGGACGAGTAATCGTACAAGGTAACTCAATGGTGAAACAACTCCCAACCCCCTCCTGACTGTGAACCCTCACCTGACCCTCATGCAGTTCCACTAAACGTTTCACTAGGGTCAGCCCCAAACCTGTCCCAGCATACTGGCGGTTGAGGGAACTATCAATTTGGACAAACGGTTGGAACAACTTAACCATATCATCGGGGGCAATGCCGATACCCGTATCCGTGATGGAGATGTGGATATGGGGGTGGGTGGGGGAGTGGAGGAGCGATTCTGCGGTCTTTGCAACGGGGAAAGATTCTTCGGTCTTCGTTCCTCCGTCTTCGGTCTTTGCAACGTGGACATCTAGGGTGATCTGCCCGCCTTCAGGGGTAAATTTGACCGCATTACTCAGCAAGTTGATCAACACTTGGCGGATGCGGCGTTCATCGATAAATAGGTCAGGTAAGTTAGGTACTAATTTGACCTCAATCTGGATTTGCTTTTTAAGGGCTTGCTGTTTCACAAAAGCTAGACTAGATCGACACAAGGGCGCAACCGCCACCGTGGTGCGGTCTAGCGTCACTTGCCCTGACTCAATTTT
>JAYKIC010000330.1:0-10344 GCA_035284985.1 Leptolyngbyaceae cyanobacterium | reverse complement strand
CGTTAATTAATTGGGTATGGGGACTACTAGTAAAATATTGCAGCACCCGCTTCGGGTCAAAGAACCACCCATTCTTTTGCTGTGCGTAGAACATATTATTTCCATCTACAAAAATAGAGAGACGGGTAACGAGAGGTCGCAAAACCATAATTTTTTAAATAAATAACTCTAGGAAATTTAAGTTGATACTAAATAGATTGATTTTGATTTAGACAATAATAGCTAGTAAATATGCAAAGTTAATTGATTCAATATTTCCGAATAACACTGATATCTTCATACCGTAACAGTTACATGATCAAATCATAGTTTTCACTATTCAGGTGCTGACTAAATATTTAGCAACACGCATTAAACCTCTACATAATTTACATAACCCACAATTTAATGGACAGTAAATCAAATCTATAAAGACAGAATTTGATTAGAGCATCCCTATTTAAGAACATTCGCATCTCGAAGGATTTGAATACAAACCCGATAACAATTCCAAGAGGAAAAAACAAATAAATACACTGCGCTTGTTAAGTATACTGACTAAATTTTTGTCAAAAGGGTGCAGTTACACGCTAATAAATTTCAATCATTTGATTAAATGAGTTAGTAGGATTTTTCAAACAAAATATAACTTTTTACGGCTGACAGATTGTAGACAAGACCACTTATTACGAGGAAGAACTCTCTATAGATTTAATGATTAGCCTAGAATGATAGGGGACAGTATAATGCATTCAAGCAAGAGTCACTATAGGAAAACCTAGAACTTGAGCTGGGCTACGCAAAAACATAAGGTAACTTAAAGGATTAGTAATAGATATATCTAAGCAATAAGTCTGCGAAAATTGATAAAAATGGATGCGATACATTGTCTAGTATGATCTTACTGTGCAGGTGGAAAAGTTATAAGTCTCGAAAGGTAAATGTTGGGGCTATGACGACGATGTTACAGATGACTCCCATCTCCTTCCGCTCCCACGGATAAAGAAAAATGAGAGATCCGTATATGTAACTTATCATACGTGATTATAGCCTCTAAGGATGGGAGTTTGGTGCCTCAATTGCCCTCCTTACACTATCTCGTAAAAGACTGCCCGGATATATGAAGGATGGATGAAGTAAAATTAGGCCCATTGTTATAATTGGGGCGCTTAAATCCATGCAATCTATACGGTTAACTGATTCTAGCTTGACTGGGCAGGATGCTCTCCTGTCCCCCCTATTGTCCGCTAACACAATAACGAGGCATCATCATGCGATGCCGTTACGATTGGGGGTGTTGGCTTCTGGGGCGGGGGGAAATTTTGCGGCGATCGCTCAAGCCATCGCCAATCAAAGCCTCAATGCTGAAATTAAAGTTGTTGTTTACAACAATCCCCAGGCGGGAGTTGCCACTAAATCGGCACAATGGAACATACCAGCAGTTTTACTGGACCACCGCCAGTTTGAAACCCGTGAAGCGCTAGACCAAGCTATTATAGCAGCCATGCTCGACTATCAGGTGGACTGGATTATTATGGCGGGCTGGATGCGATGCGTCACCGTTGTTCTGATTGAAGCTTTTCCTCAGCGGATCTTAAATATTCACCCTAGTCTTCTACCGAGTTTTCCCGGACTTCATGCCGTAAAACAAGCACTAGACGCTGGAGTTACGATTACAGGGTGTACGGTGCATCATGTGGTTCCTGCTGTAGATAGTGGTCCAATTATCATGCAGGCGGCAGTTCCCGTCATGCCCAATGATACCGAAAAAACGCTGCATGAGCGAATTCATGCTCAGGAACATATTATTTATCCCCGTGCAATTATTCTGGCCGCTATGGGTGCTTCAGAATAACTTAGTCTAAATAAAAAATTAGGTTCTTTAAGGACGTTGGATGACACACCATAAGTATGGCCGCTGGGTGGATTGGCGTTGGGCGATCGCATTTATCCTTTATATTGGCATCCTAGTCATTATTTCCGTGTTGGCATATCACGGCCAGCTTCCTAACCGTCTGACAGCCAATGATAAATTCGGTCATTTTGTTTTATTTGGACTAGCCGGACTACTCAGCCATTACACCTTGCGACGACGCTGGTTTCGGGCTGGCCCCATCGCCCTGCCCCTCGGTCCCTTCCTCATTAGCCTGTTAGTCATTGGCGACGAACTACTCCAAGCCCTTTCGCCAAATCGCTCATCAGGGATCGACGATTTGTTCGCCAACTGGATTGGCATTGTTGTTTTTGTCGGAGTGGGGCACTGGCTCATGCCTTCCCCCATCGCTGATCCCACGCCTCTCCAGCCAGATCTGGATGCCAACCTAGATTCACCTGAAACATCTGGGCTACCCCCTAGAGCCAATACTTTTGGCCCAGTTCCAACCCTAGCCTCACGATTGGCTCACCGTCCCTTCATGATCCTTGTAGCGAGTCTGCTCTATCGCCGTACTGTGGCGGTGTTGGCGGTGCTGATGATGGCAGGGGCGATCGCGGTGATCTGGAATATGTCAAATTTGTCCACCCAGCTCATTCGGTCCCAAGCCCAGCAACATGCTCAGCTTTTTGCCCAGGGGTTATTATCCTCCCGTACCCTCTATAGCGAAATTGTGACTGAGCGCTTAGAGGAGATCCATGGCATCCCTTTCAGCCAAACAACAGGCTCTAGCAATACAGATATTGATTTACCTGTCACCTTTCTGATTAAACTAGCACAGCGGCTTTGTGAAGATGGCACCATGACAGTCCGGCTCTATAGTGACTATCCATTTCCATGGCGGGTGGCGGAAGGGGGCGCAACGGATCAATTTGAACGGGATGCCCTGGATTACTTAAACGCCCATGCCAATGAGACCTTTACCCGGATTGAACCCTATAACGGGCGACAATCTCTGCGCTATACCCAAGCCGATGTGATGCAGCAGAGTTGTTTAAATTGCCACAATACCCGTGGGGACAGTCCTCGCCGCAACTGGAACGTAGGGGATGTCCGGGGGGTGTTGGAAATTATCACACCATTAGACCAGTTCACCCAACAAACCCACTCTCGTCTGCAAAGTACTCTATTAACGATGACGTTGGTATCAGCGCTAGGATTATCCGGGTTAGCCCTAGTGATGGGCCGTTTAAGGCAATACTCCCAAGATTTGGAACTACAGGTGGTGGAACGAACTAAGGCGTTGCGGGATACGAATGAACAACTTGAGGTGGAAAAAGAGAAATCTGAACAATTGCTCCTCAATATTTTGCCCGAATCCATTGCTCAGCGGCTTAAAGATACCCCTGGCTCCATCGCCGACGGTTTTCCAGAGGTGACGATTTTGTTTGCGGATATTGTCGGATTTACCACGTTGTCCGCCCAACTTCCCCCTGAAGAATTGGTCGATCTGCTCAACAGTATCTTTTCTGATTTTGATGCCCTCACTGATTATTATCACCTTGAAAAAATTAAAACAATTGGTGATTGCTACATGGTGGCTGGCGGCTTACCATCACCTCGCCCGGATCACACGGAGGCGATCGCCAATCTTGCCCTCGACATGAGGCATCGGTTAGAAACCATCAACCAAAACCTATCCCATCCGTTATCCATGAGAATTGGCATTCATACGGGGCCAGTGGTGGCTGGGGTGATTGGCACCAAAAAATTTCTCTATGATTTGTGGGGTGATACGGTGAATTTGGCTAGCCGCATGGAATCCCACGGCCAAGCTGGAGCCATCCAAGTTTCTCAAGCGGTGCGCGATCGCCTCCACCCCACCCACATCCTTGAACCACGGGGCGTGATCACCATCAAGGGCAAAGGCGATATGCAGACCTATTGGTTGCGCGATCGCAGCAACCCTAGCTAGCCCAACCCAGAGACGCACCCCGATCCAGAACAGTCTAATTAGCTTGATTAATCAAAATCAGGAAAAAGATAACAATAGTATAAGAGGGGGTGACACCCTCCACCCTCATAAGTGCATACTATGGTAAGTAGATGCACCCTGATGGCTGGGAGAGTTTCCAAATGGCTCTCCCCTTTTCTTGCCCGCATTCAGTTTATTTGCTCTATTAAGAAAATAAATCCACCCATGAGACCATCTTTATAGAGTAGGGTGATTAAATCCAATGACTTGGGGTGTGCCCTTCACCATGCCCTAGACTTAATGGGATTGTACGCCACTCTACAATTCATCCAACTTCTGCCAATGGCTCAGCAACGGCTGCTGTTCCCTAATGTGTCGTAACTCGACTAAAGCTTGAAACCTTGAAAATGCGCCTACGCGGCCTGGAATCCTCCCCTCCCCCAATCTGGGTAGGTTGGTTTTGCCTGCCTAGGTGCGATAAACAACAACAAAAACACCACATCCTACCCTGTCACCCAGGCAATTCACCTCCAAGCCATAGCCCATGGAACGAATTCAACCTGTAGGGAATGTAGAACCAGCTCCACCCCCACATCAAGCTATTTCCCCATGCACTTTGTGAAGATATATAAAAATAGGGAATAGGGGGTTACACCCCTCACCCCTAATGATGCATACTGTGATATGTAGATGCACCCTGATGGTTGGGAGAGTTTTCGATTGACTCTCCCTTTTTTATTGTCTACTTTTACAGCTTGTAAAGTTTCTGGGCCGGACCCGATCGCCACAGTTCAACTGAAGCCCTCAATTACCACTAAGATAGAAAATGAGGGCTTCAGGTTCCAGACCTCTGCCAAATCTATTGAACTCAATGCCAGTCTGGTTGCGCCATGTCTGGTTGCGAGTGCTGTCAGAGTCTTAAGTATCCTTTTCCCCGGTAAACCAGGTGCTGCCGCGATACCCATCAGTCGGATCAGTCGTAGCCCTTTGTGTTGTCTTTATGTGAGTAACTTAAATGTTTGATGCTTTATCCGAACGCCTTGAGTCTGCCTGGAAGAGTTTACGTGGGCAGGATAAAATCTCAGACGCGAATATTCAAGAAGCCTTGCGTGATGTGCGTCGGGCGCTTCTCGAAGCGGATGTTAACTTACAGGTAGTCAAAGGATTCATTGCCGAGGTACAGGCGAAAGCTCAGGGGGCCGAAGTGGTTCGGGGTGTTCGCCCGGATCAGCAATTTGTCAAAATTGTCCATGATGAGTTAGTCGCGCTCATGGGCGAAACCAATGTGCCCCTCGCCCATGCCGAAATAGCCCCTACCATTGTTTTGATGGCCGGATTGCAAGGGACAGGAAAGACAACCGCATCGGCTAAGCTGGCCCTACAGTTGCGTAAACAAAATCGCACCGCCTTGCTAGTCGCCACTGATGTGTACCGTCCTGCGGCGATTGATCAGTTAATTACCCTGGGTAAACAAATCAACGTCCCCGTGTTTGAACTCGGTAGTGAGGCTAATCCGGTTGATATTGCCCGTCAAGGGGTGGACAGAGCCAAAGCGGAAGGGATTGATACCGTTATCATCGACACGGCGGGACGGTTACAGATTGATCAGGAGATGATGGGGGAACTGGCGGCCATTAAGCGCATCGTTAATCCTGATGATGTGTTGCTGGTGGTTGATGCAATGACAGGGCAGGAAGCCGCCACCTTAACTCATACCTTCCATGAACAAATCGGGATCACTGGTGCGATCCTCACCAAAATGGATGGAGATACCCGTGGGGGAGCAGCCCTATCCGTTCGCCAAATTTCAGGCCAACCGATCAAGTTCATTGGGGTTGGGGAGAAGGTAGAAGCGCTCCAGCCATTTTACCCAGACCGCATGGCCTCTCGAATTCTGGGCATGGGGGATGTGTTGACGTTGGTGGAAAAGGCCCAAGAAGAGGTTGATTTTGCCGAAGCTGAAAAGATGCAGGAGAAAATACTCTCCGCTCAGTTTGATTTCAATGATTTCCTCAAGCAGAGTCGGTTGATGAAAACGATGGGATCATTTGGGGGTTTAGCCAAAATGATTCCCGGTATGAATAAGTTTTCCGGGGAGCAATTGGAACAGGCGGAGGTTCAGCTTAAGCGCTGCGAAGCGATGATTAGTTCCATGACGGTGGAGGAGCGAAAAAATCCAGAGTTGCTCTCCAGTTCTCCCAGTCGGCGCAAGCGGGTGGCCCAGGGATCGGGCCATGATCTCAAGGCGGTGAGTAAGCTGGTGAGTGATTTTCAACGGATGCGATCGCTCATGCAACAAATGGGACAGGGGAACTTTGGGATGCCCGGTATGGGCGGTCTCGGCGATATGTTTGGCGGAGGGATGCCCGGTATGGGGATGCCTGGAATGGGGGGACCACCTCCGGGTTGGCGGGGGCATTCCTCTCCTAACCCATCTAAGAAGAAAAAAAAGAGCAAAAAGAAAAAAGGATTTGGTACCCTTTGATGGCTACCTGTGACAGTAGAATCACATCATGAACAGCGTGGCAAGCCTCGAAAAAGTTGTGTCTGTGGTCAGAAAATGCTAAGCTAATATTTCTGTGAACTAGGCTGCTCGATTAGACATGCTAGAGATATCTAGCAGTATTTCTAGACGGTGCCAAGGTTTGATATAGGTTAAGCAGCGGTTTTAGGAGACTGTAGGAGAAGCGATTCCCAAATGATTAAGTTAAGACTCAAGCGATATGGCAAAAAGCGCGAAGTTAGTTATCGCATCGTCGCCATGAACAGTCGGAGCCGACGTGATGGTCGTCCCCTTGAAGAATTGGGATTTTACAATCCGCGAACAGATGAAACGCGCTTGGATGTGCCCGCTATTGTTAAGCGGCTGAAGGATGGAGCACAACCCACCGAGACAGTGCGCCACATTCTGCAAAAGGCTAATGTTTTTGAGCAAGTATGATTTTGATCGTCATCCTGGTTATGCACTGTGTCTGATCTACCAAATCCTCATGATGTTGAAGTTGTATCTTCCGCTTCGCAACAGCTTGATGTAGGTGCTGCGGTTGACTACGTTGAGTTAGTTCGATTTTTAGTAGGGCCATTTCTAGATTCTCCGAGTTCGTTACGGGTGAGTTGTGAAATAGCCAGTCAAAATCAGCGCGTTCTCATTCGTCTGGCGATTGAAGGTGAGGACAAGGGGAAAATATTTGGCCGGGGTGGCCGTAATATTCAGGCTGTGCGGACAGTGCTACAATCTGTCGCCCAGTCCGCTCAACAGAAGGTTCACTTAGAGGTGTTTGGTGGAGAGACGGAACGCAGGGAGGGAGGGCACTCTACAATTGAGAAGTCAGAGCCGCAGAGAAGTTCCCCCCAAAAGCCCTTGCGTCGCTCCAATCCCAGTTCATCATGATGAGTGGGTGAATGAGCTACAGCCAGTCTATTGATTTACGCAGTCCAGAAAATGCGATCGCTTTAACTAGCGATCGCCACGATTCCCTCAACCAACTCTCCCAGCTCACTGGTGCAACCGTTGTGTTACGGGGACAAGACTTATTAATAACAGGTACGGAAAGTGCGGTTAATCAGTGTGTAGCGCTGGTGCAAGCGCTTGAACCTTACTGGAGTGTGGGCCAGACAATTACCGGGGTTGAAATTTTAACCGCACGCCACGCCCTCGATACTCGTAAGTCGGACGATTTGAAAGCGCTACAAAGCGATATTTTGGCCCGAACCCGTAAGGGGGAAGTGATTCGGGCCAAGACCTTCCAGCAGCGCAAATATGTTCAAGCGATCCGCAATCATGATTTGACCTTCTGTACGGGTCCGGCAGGTACTGGCAAGACCTATTTGGCGGCCATTCTTGGGGTGAGGTCACTGTTGGACGAAAACTATGACCGCTTGATTTTAACCCGTCCAGCAGTAGAAGCAGGGGAAAAACTTGGTTTTTTGCCTGGAGATTTGCAAGAAAAAATTAACCCCTACCTGCGGCCCCTCTATGATGCCTTATACGAGTTAATCGATCCGGATAAAGTGGCTATTTTGATGGAAAAAAGGACCATTGAAATTGCACCACTGGCCTACATGCGCGGACGAACTCTGTCGAACGCCTTCATCATCTTGGATGAAGCGCAGAATACAACCCCCGCTCAAATGAAAATGGTCCTGACTCGTATGGGCCTATATTCCCGCATGGTGGTTACGGGAGATACCACTCAAACTGATTTACCGAGTTCCCAAAAATCGGGTTTAGCGGTGGCCCAAACCATCTTACAGAATGTGGAAGGGATTGCTTTTTGTAAATTAACCCAAGCGGATGTAGTGCGCCATCCCTTAGTGCAACGCATCGTCAAGGCATACGAAGACCGGGGACAATAGTGTTCTTGGGGGGCATTCGTAGGCCGACCGCCCCACGAATCCAATCATCGCCACGGATAGCCGATCGCTTAAGTGTGATATTCTAAATGTAGTTCAAGTATTCTATAGTGATGGATGGTCCCGCTAAAGACAGAAGTGATGGTGTAGATCACTCCACCCCGCTTAACCTTGGAAAACAACGCTGTAGCCGCATCGAAAACGGAGCTTCTATGTATGGCGATCATTGCGCTAAAAGCTTGGTATATCAATGCTTATGAGCCGATTGAGGATTTAGAAAAGCGATCGCACGACTTGCGCTTGAGCCGCAATAGCCTCCTGAAATCAGCATTACGAGCTGACTTCCTCGATGACAGTCAACTCGTGCGGCAATCCGAGTGGTTCTTGCGCTATTTGGCCGGGGAAGTGGTGGAGTTTTACATTGAGGGCAGTGGGGGCTATGCCGTTGCCAATGTCGATTTAATTAGCCATGAAATTTATTTCACCAAGCGCGATCTATTGGCGGGGTTAGAACCCCACCTTTTTTTCTGTTATCAGGACGAATATCCAGAATCCAGTGAACTGATCCGAGAAAGTCTGGACAGCGCATTGGAGACACTCAATCGGCGATCGCGCATTCCCCTAACCTTAGAAGCGTCCCATCGCCTCAGTGAGGGTCCAGTTCGACTCAATAGCACATTGATCCGTAAAATTCGTCAAAGTTTATTATTCATTGCGGATGGTACCCCTATCCTGCAAACAACAGGTGCTGCCGCCACGCTCATTCCCAGCCCAACTGTTTGTGTAGAAACCGGATATGCCTTACACTGCAAGCGACCTGAGCAAATATTGATTTTGCAGCAAGAGCGTAGTGACCTGAACGGTATGTTTCCCTTTGATGTCCCCAGCCATAGTCGATTGCTATTTCAACATCAAACTGATTTAAATAAGCATCTAGTCAATACCCTAAAACAACGTTTAGATCAGTTTAATTTGTTTAAGGATTAAGCCCTGATGGCGGATGAAAGGACCAGTAAAGCAACAGGCTTAAGACTTGACAATACCTTTTCTTTAATCATCCCAAACGATTGGCACCTTGACGAGGGAATAAGCCATAATTGGTGAGTTATTTTTACTAGGATATCTGTTTTCATGAGAACTATTTTCTCCCGCAATCCATTATCCCGTTTGGCAAAGCCACTGATGCTGCCTGCCACTCTCTTGGGACTGATGGTGGGAGCTTCTAGCGCGATCGCCCAAACCTCCCCGCTTTACAACCCCATTCCGATTCCCAGTAGCAACGAAGTGACAGACATTCTGTCCAATAACGACATTCCCACAGGGTTTGGGGGCTTTGCCCGCGACTATACCCTTACCCTTAGCGAAGGAGACTACCTGGTCCTTGATGTCGTGTCAGATGAATTTGACACCATCATCACGCTGATTGGTCCTGATGGGAACACCTTTGGCGAAAATGACGATGGTCCAGATGGCACCACAAATTCCATGCTGTTTGTCCGAGTCACCACACCGGGGCAATATATTATGCGGGTTGCGCCTTATGCCGGACAGGGATTTGGCGAGTTCAACATTAAAGTAACTCGTCTGCGCCCCATTTAACGTGACCATTTCCCACTAATGAGGGCATCACGCCAATTTGATTGCTGTTGTTCTATGGTTGTGATGTCCCCAATATTTTTGCTGAAAAAGATTACCCCAGTATCTTGCAAAGTCCATCTGAGCTTGCTATTATTGTTAAGCATCAAATTTGAGCGCACGCCACCTTTTGAATTTCTCTGGTTGGCTTAGTTTAAGCGAGATGTTCCGCCGGGATAGCTCAGTCGGTAGAGCAGTGGACTGAAAATCCGCGTGTCCCCGGTTCAAGTCCGGGTCCTGGCATTTTAGTTAGAGCTATTTTAGTTAGAGCTATTTTAGTTAGAGCTATTTTAGTTAGAGCTATTTTAGTTAGAGTAAGTTAGCTCTAAAGCAGCGTATTATTGTTCTAGCCAGTGGGTTTAGCGATCGCCCCTCTCCTAATTGATGGATGATCTTGTCCTTTTCTGGTGAAAACTACACTTCTGCGCTAGAAAATATGTCAGATTCTTCGCCCTCCACAAACGGTTTAGGGCTAGCAATTGCCACCCTCTTGGCCATTTTCGGCACCTTTGGAGTCAACAGCCTATCT
>JAYKIC010000329.1:0-4437 GCA_035284985.1 Leptolyngbyaceae cyanobacterium | reverse complement strand
CTAGGAAAGACGAGGGCGATCGCCTCCCCCAATAAGATAGGAAGTTGCTCATAGGGAACATAATCAAGAAATTCCACCCGCTGGCCAATCCCCAATTCCTCAGCCTGTTTTTCCAATAATGGGGTGTAGCGGCGATCGCGGGAACCTGCGATTTTTAGGGTGATTTCTGGGGCGATCGTCTCCCCCAATTGGGCAAATGCTTGAATGATCGCCCCCACATTTTTATAGGGATCGCATCGTCCCACATAGAGCAAATAGGGTTGGGTGGGGCGATCGAGAAACCGGAAATTCGCCGCATCGTAAGCGAGGGGAATCGGTGTAATTTTTCGGGCAGGAATCCCGAAAAAATGGACAACATCCGCCGCTGTGGCTTGGGAGTTGGCAATGATGTGATAAGACTGGCGCAAAACAGCGGGGACATAATAGCGTTGGTAAAGCGTAAGGGGCGATCTGGCTCTGCCAAACCGTAGCGGGATCAAATCATGTACCGTCACCACAGAACGTACTGAGGAATACAGCGGACTTTCAGGGATCGGCGAAAATAACAAGGCTGCTCGCTCGGCTTGATAAATGCTAGGCAGTTGGGTCTGAGTCCATAGCAATCGGCGTAAATGCCCCTGCGATCCCTGTTCAGCGGTCATTCCTTTGGGCACGGGGTGGTGAGCAAAACCCTCAACAGGTTCATGGCTGAGTAGAGTGGGCGTTACCCCTTGCAAATGGGGAAATAAATTGGCCGCATACACCATCAAACCCGTGGGCTGTTGGATCAAAAACGACAGATTGATTAAAACGGTAGAGTTGGCCAAGGGAGTCAATTGGGGATGAAGAGAGTAAAGAAATAGACCGAAAGCGAAAGATTAGATTTGACATCCCTCACTATATGATGCTTGCGTCCAGCCAACAAACCCTCTATTATCCCAGTGTTATGGCCTGACAGATGGCCCCTAGGGGAGGCGATCGCCCTAGAAAAAGTCGGTATAGCGTAAAATAGCTCTTCCATCAGTGTGCAATTCGTACCCATTAGCCTGATCTCAGAGAACTGCAACAAAATTAGTCTAGTAAAGACGTTTTTTGTACGCCATAGATCGCCACTCTGCGCCATAATACACACATCCTAAATTTCTTGTAGAAGTACGCCCAATACCCAAATATGAGTAAATTTCAAATTTTCGTTGACCTTGGGATGAGTGGTACCAAGGCTTCCTTCAGTGACGGGGTTAATTTTTATCACTATCTGTGCCCACCTAAGGTTGCCGACTTGCCCCCCTCGGAACTGCAAATTTTGACGGAGCAAGGCACACAATTTGGTGGCGGTTTGGAATCAGGGTCGTATCTCCAAGTTGAGAACAACGGTTATGCTTTAGCCGATGACGCGGAAGGTCGCTCCAACAAAAATACAGAAATGTTACGGAAAAGTACCCTAGCCAAACTCAGAATTCTGGGGGCAATTGGGGAACTCGCCCATAAATTCAACACCTTCCATCTCACCATTGATATTGGAGCCGCGTTGCCGTTTGATGAATATCTCAGTGATCAAACGGATTTGATGCAGCAGTTGGCCTCTACCCAATCCTTCCGGTATCGTGGCAAAGTGATTGAACTGGAGCCGAAAGCTGTCAAGGTTTTACCCGAAGGGGCCGGACTGGTCCAATGGCGCAAAATGCAAGCCATGCAGCAGGGACAAGCCCACCAGAAGTCTTATATTGTGGTGATTGTGGGACATCGGGACTTAACATTCTTGATTTTCCGTCAGGGCAAACCGCCCACGGGTGAACCCAGCGGCACCATCAAACTAGGCTTCTTGGAATATCTTCAGTCCATTGCCCAAGGCGTATGCAGGCCGGATAACCCCTATCTCTATGATGCCCTGCTCCGAAATGCGGAATCAGTCTCATTCCCGGATCAACCCGGTAAAGACTATTCACTCGTTGATCGTCAACCCAAAGCGGAAGCCTATTATTGGGAACAGGTGCGTCACCATCTCAGTGAGAAGTTTGCGTCCCTTAACATTCCCCACTATGAAGTGTTAGTAGGGGGCGGGACGGCGCATACCTTACTCCGTAATCATCTTGACTCTTACTTAAATGGTTTACCAGGGGCGGATGTTAATTGGTTAATGGAAATGAATCGGGAGGTCAGTAGTGTGCTGAATGTAGTAGAAGCCGCTGACCAAGCCCGATTTGCGGACTGCTATGGTGGGGCCAAGTGGATGGCTATCAAATTTGGTGAGTCACACCCGGTCACTCCTAGCGAATCAAGCAGCAATAGTCGTAAGAAACCCGCAGGAACGAGTGCGTAATGGCAAGAACTAAACGTGAACGAGTCAGTGTTCGGCTTGAGGCAGAAATCAACTCGCAGGAGGGCCATTTGCTGAAGTACCTCAAGGCTGATCCCATTATTCCGCCGCGAGAGTCTGCCCTGCGGGCACTCAAGGCGTTTTATATGCCGTGGGCATTGGAAGGGGAGGTGGATGAGGTCCAGTTACAGCGATTGGCCTCAACCGCCGTGGAAGAGCTTCAGTTTCGGATTTTTCAAATTCAGCAGCGCTATGGGGCGGGTGCTTCACCGGGATATATTACGCCTACGCCCCGGCAAGGGCTAGGGGCCGCGAGTGCGACCAATGGTGTAGCGATGCCGCCAGCGGCTCCTGCGCCGACCATTGCGGAGATGCGCCAGAATATTAAAGCTGAAGATTTGGATGATTTCTAACAGCAGATGGGGTTTGGCTGGCAACCTTTTCGATTGACTGGGTTGCATAACTAACGAGAGTGGGCTGGGTTATTGAAGATGATCCAGTCCCCTTTTATGTGGGCGATCGCCCCTCCAGGAAAGGGGTCAGTTTGACTCCGATTAGGTGCTGCGATTAACGCCGTTAGCTTATCCACCTGGCCAAAATTAGGAGCTGTGGGAAGAATTAGCAACAACCACCGACGCATCACCCGCCGTTGGAGGGCCAAGGGAGCATTGGCCAGGATGGTGCGATTGATCTGCTGAGGGGTGGGTGGGTGGGAAAGGGGAGACGAAGCGGGTGGGGTTGAACCCTGAAATCCAACGGAGTTACTGGCGGGATCAGGGGCAGTGGCCTGTTGCCAGAGTTTTTCTGCTTCCGCTTCGAGATAGGCTACATCTGCCTGGAGGATTTCGGCAGTTTGGGCCAGAGTCCGCTCAACCCTGGGATTGAAATTGGCCTGAAGATAGGGCAGCAGGTCTTGGCGAATGCGGTTACGGGCATAGCGCCAGTCATTGTTGGTGTGGTCAATCCAGGGTTTAAAACCAGCATCCTGACAAAACTGCTCGGTTTCACCGCGTGTCATGAATAGCAATGGACGGACAAGTTGGACCGTGGGGTGGAGCGATCGCCCCCACGTCAGTGCTTGCAATCCGTCGGCTCCGCTGCCCCGCATCAGATTGTACAGGAGCGTTTCAGCCCGATCGCTAGCCGTGTGCCCCGTGGTGACAATGGCATATTGGTGGGCGATCGCCAAATCCGTCAGCACCTGATACCGCCAAGTCCGTGCCCCCGCCTCCGTGGCGATCGCCCCCCGCTGGTCGGCCTCAACGGTGACGGTGTGGATCGGTAAATTCCAGGCTTGAGCGAGGGTAGCCACGTAATCGGCATTGGCATCGGAGTCGGCCCGCCAACGATGGTTACAGTGAGCGATCGCCAATGTCCAGTCCCAATGGGGTTGCAGATCCAGTAATAGTTTAACCAGACAGAGCGAATCTTGGCCCCCCGAAACCGCTACTAAAATGCGTTGACCTTTAGGAAGCAGGGAAGGGGTTGGCCAATCCGATCGAGGTGGGCAACGCAACACCTGATGGAGTTGGGCGTGAAGAGGGGTCCAAGGAGAGGTCATGTAATGGGAATGCTAGGGTTAATAGGGTTCCTATCAACCAATTTAGAGGATCATTAACCAGTTAGGATTAGTAGTGACCATTGTCGCTTTTTTCAATATAATCTCGAATACTATTGAGGTCGATATAGCGATCCGTCGCATTTCTCAACTCACGGGCAATCATACCTTCCGTTGATACCACTGTAATGTGAGTACTTTTTGACCGTAGCAGCTCGATCGCCCGCTCAAAATCACCATCCCCGCTGAATAGAATAACACGATCGTACTGATCGACCGTATTAAACATATCCACCACGATCTCAATATCAAGATTAGCTTTCTGAGAATAGCGCCCCGAATTATCGTCGTAATACTCTTTTAAAACCTTGGTGCGGACTGTATACCCCAGACTAATCAAGGCATCCCGAAAGCCTCGCTGATCTTGGGAATCCTTAAGCCCTGTGTACCAAAAAGCGTTAATTAATTGGGTATGGGGACTACTAGTAAAATATTGC
Organism: Leptolyngbyaceae cyanobacterium; assembly: GCA_035284985.1. Lineage (GTDB taxonomy): Bacteria > Cyanobacteriota > Cyanobacteriia > CAKZMO01 > CAKZMO01 > JAAHGY01. Next base: position 86 of record JAYKIC010000329.1, on the reverse strand, counting down.
AGCACCCGCTTCGGGTCAAAGAACCACCCATTCTTTTGCTGTGCGTAGAACATATTATTTCCATCTACAAAAATAGAGAGACGGGT
>JAYKIC010000328.1:0-9531 GCA_035284985.1 Leptolyngbyaceae cyanobacterium | reverse complement strand
TCATGCCCAAGGCCGCTGAGGACGAAGCCTTAGTGGAATTGCTGGAATCACGGGTGGGCCATCTAACCGGATTCACGCCCCTACTACGCTCTGGCAAATCCCTAACCCAAATTTTTGAAGATTTACTGGGGGATATGGGCTTGACGGTTTTCCCCGAAAGTCAACTGTTGCGGTTTAACTGTAACTGTTCCGAGAATCGTATGTTAGGCGCATTAAAACTATTGGGTACGGATGAATTACGGGATATGATTCAGCAGGATGAGGGGGCGGAAGTCACCTGTGAGTTTTGCAGTGAGCAATACACGGTCAATAGTCAGGGGCTAGAGGCGTTGATTGAGGAAATTCACCGCGATCAAGCCGATACGGGTCGTAGGGAAGGGTAGCACCCGCCCCCAGCAAACTTCTCCGGATTAATGGGCTAATCTTGTAGGGGTTTGAGTTGATCGGCCCCCAGCCCCTTCTCTTGTTTTGGGAGAAGGGGAGCCGGAGTGAAGTCCCTTTCCCTAAATGGAAGAGAGATTTAGGGAAAGGGCGGCTAGGTTATCCGCTTTGAGCATGGATTTTTCGCCGTTTTTGGGGGGGGAGTGGAAAAAACGACAAGATTAGAGTAATGGGGTGGTTGGTCAGACTAGCCACCCCATTGTGATTGGGGAGTGTGCGTCCGTGGGGAAGAGTGTGCCACAATGAAAGACATTATGAAAATTTATAGGACATCAAGATTTTGATTGAGGTAGAAGTCCACCAACAATTGCGTGCGTTTCTGCGAGAGCAAGGCGAGTCCCTCTGGCCCCATCATTTGACGATGGCCCGGTTGGTGGCTCGTGCCTTGCGGATTAATCGGAGTGCCTTGATCCAATCCGGTGTCTCGGCGGGACAATACGCCCACTATCGCCTTAGCTACTTGATGCCTGCGTTGTTGTGGCCCGATGCCGTCGTCGTCGTGGCTCCAGAAACCATTCGCAATCGTTTGGTAATGGTGGATATTCCTCGGTTGCAGCAGTGGATGGCGACGAATAAACCGATTTATATCAGTTCCGCCCCAGCCCAGGGGGGGGGGGATGGGTCTGTATCGCCTTTATGGCCCCAGCCGGATTTTAAGGGCTTGCTGATTATGTCACCCACGGCGTGGTTGGGCGATCGCCTCTCGCCCCCCGCCTCCCAGCAAATTCCCGGTCCCATCCCGACCATCATTGACGGAGCCGATGATCTAGAACGGTGGGCACAGCAACAACTCACCCCCACGCTTAACCCTCAGGATTGGGACACGCTGATGTTAGCCTGTCCAGCCCAAGCGGAAGCCATCCGTGATCTGCGAATTCAACTCATTCGCTCCATCTTTCAACATCCCCCCAATCCCTACGGTTGTCATTTACTGGATGAAACCGAGCAGGGGTGGTTGCGGGGGGTAGATGCTCTGCTACAACAGGGTGAGTCCCAACAGGCAGCCTATATTCCCCAGCCATGGCAAACCTTTCTGAATAAGCTCTATCAGCAAGACCAATTGCTATGGACCACGATCGATCGGGTCCGGGGCCAGTTTTCGCTCCACTGCACCCCCTTGGACCTCGCGCCGTTGCTTACTCATATGTGGCAACAGCAGCCCTTGGTGGTGATTGGCAATGCGTTAGATCAGACAACTCAGGCTACAGCCTATCGGCAACGGCTGGGATTAGGGGAATTGACCTGTCTCAAATTTGCCCCCGATCGCCATCAGGATTTGATTCAACTCTATTTACCCGACCAATTCCCGTTGCCGAATACCCCCCAGTTTCAATCGGCCCTACTGCAAAAGGTTCGACAGCTCATTTGCACTAGTGCCGATGCCAAGGGGCTAACGGTGATTTTGGTGGGGGATACGCCGCTCAAGGCCCAACTCGCCACTATTTTGGCGGCGGAGTTTGGTTCCCGGCTGCAAGTGGAGCAAACCTGCTTAGACGAAAATGGGATTTTGGTGGCAGGGTGGCGGTTTTGGCGGGAAAATCATGGGGTTTTGCCTGCACCAACGTTATTGGTTATGCCCACCTTACCCATTCCATCGTTGGAAGATCCGTTAGTGGCAGGACGGGTGAGTCGCTACAAGCGACAGCACAAAAACTGGTTTACGGATTATCTCCTGCCCGAAACGTTGCAGGAAATACAGCGAGCGATCGCCCCAGTCCGTAACACCCAAGGGGTGATTGCCCTATTGGACAACCGCGTAAACTACCGCAGCTATGGAAGTCAAGTGTTGGATGTTATTAGCCCCTTTGCCCGAACCAATTATATTGACGAAGAGTTATTCAGTGCGATGAGTCGTCCGGTGTTGGACGAACGATAGTTGCCCGTATCCCCTACCTAAAATTATCCTTGCGGGATAAGGGATTAATCCACTCATTCAAACCTTCTCCCAATAGGGACAGGCCCACCACGAGGGAGGTCAAGGCTAAACCGGGAAATAAGGCAGTCCACCAAATCCCAGTGGTGAGGGGATCGAGGGCAAAGCGCAAATCTTGGCCCCATTCCGGCGTTTGATCCGGCAAGCCTAAGCCTAAAAAGCCCAAGCCTCCCAAAATGAGTACCGCATCAGCGGCATTGAGGGTAAACAGCACGGGCACGCTTTGAACGACATTGAGGAATAGGTAGCGGGACAACACGATCCAAGTGGATGCTCCCATCGCCTGGGCAGCTTCGATAAATAATTCGGTTTTGAGGCTGACGGTGTGGTTACGGATCACTCGGTAATACTGGGGGACGTAGGCAATGCTGAGGGCGATCGCCGCATTGAATACGCCTCGCCCCACCACAAAGGCCAGGGTTGCGGATAGCAAAAATCCTGGCATGGTGTAGATGCTGTCCATTAGAAACAGCAGGGTCCGATCCAGGGGTCCGGCGATGTAACCACTGACCATCCCCAAGGGTACGCCAATCAACACACTGATAGCCGTAGCCAACAAGACTACTTTAAGGGCGGCTTGGGTGCCAAAGAGGGTACGGGCAAATACATCGTAACCCTGGCGACTGGTGCCAAACCAATGCTCTGGCGACGGCGGTTGATGAATCGGGTTAGCCAAGGATTCCAGCGGGTCTTGAATCAGACCCCATTGTTGCAGGAGGGGAGCGGCGATCGCCACCCCCACAAATGCCACCGTAATCATGGCCCCTACCCACATGAGCCGCCGAGAGAGACTAATGGAATCGACTTGAGGCGAGGTAGGGGTGGGCGGACTGGGGGTAACAGTTGGCTGGTTTGCGGGAATGCTCATAGGGGATAACGTGTCAGATAGTACCTCAGATAGATCCTAAATCTTTAGATAGATTCTAAATAGAACAGACCTCCAGAATACCAGCAATCTCCCATTACAGTCCGCCTATACCCCATTTGGGCCAAGGTAATAACACGGGAAATGTGAGTTTCATGTGTATTTTGATACGTAAATTTGTTGAAATTTACGGCCTTTTTATGTTGGCGTGCCGGAACCTTAGCAGACCAGCCGAAAAGAGGAATATAGCAGATCAATATACATTATTCTAGAATCCATTTTGGCTTCAGGACAGAGGGGAAATCCATGGCAAACCAAGCACAATTATTACTCCTAGAAAAAGGTTTTGAGGTGTGGAACGCATGGCGGAAAGAACACCCAAACCCACCGGATTTGAGTGAGGCTAACTTATCCAAAACCAATTTAGCCCACTTTAACTTAGCGGGGGCCAACCTAACGCGGGCCGACTTAAGTTTAGCCAATCTCTACCAAGCAAACTTGGCGGGAGCTGATCTGACACGAGCCAATGTCATTGGTGGACTATTAACTGGGGCCAGTTTACAACAGGTATCATTGATCGGGGCAAATTTGATTGGCACCAAATTTATGGCTGCCAATTTGCAAGAGGCTCGATTTCAGGGAGCCAAGATGACCCGTGCTGATCTTTGTGAAGCAAATTTAATTGGTGTGGATTTGAGTCAGGTGGACTGCACCGAGATTTTGGGAATTGGAGTCAATCTGAAAACGGCTAATTTAACCGGGACAAACCTACAAGGGGCTAATCTGGAACGGGCTGATTTGCGGGGAGTAAATGCCAGTGCGGCTAATTTTAGTAACGTCAACTTGATTGAAACATTCCTGGCCCATGCTAATTTTACGGGAGCACTGCTCCAACAGGCGGTATTGCAGCGAGCACGGTTGCGGAAAACCATTTTCCAAGGGGCGGATTTGACCCAGGCTAATTTGGAAAAAACTACGCCTTCACTCTGCAACTTTGATGGTGCCAATATGACGGGGGTTTTGTTGCCAGCCCAACCGATTTTGAAGGCGATCGCCTAGATTGTCCCTATCCATCAAGGCCATTGATCCAACACCGTCCCAATCTGCATTAGCAGCCCCTAGGCAACAGGGTCAAACCCTCGCATCTGGGCTACAATACGGCTGACGAGTTAATGGTTCATAACACAACAATGGCATTGCCCACGGTGATTCTCCCTGGCTACTTGGCTGGGGCAACTCCCTACCGCCCCCTAGAGAAAACCTTGAATGAGATGGGATTACCCACGATGGTGGTTCCCCTGCGGCGATGGGATTGGCTACCTACGGTGGGGGGGCGATCGGTAACAACCATTATCCAAAAGCTACATGAAACGGTGCAGGTGATGCGGCACCGCCATGGCGACTCACAGGTTAATCTCGTGGGTCATTCGGCGGGGGGCTGGATTGCTCGTATTTATTTAGGGGATATGCCCTATGGGGTTCATGGGAGCGATCGCCCTACCCCACCCACATGGAACGCCCAGCGCTATGTTCACACTTTGGTTTGCTTAGGTACGCCTCACCTCAGTCAGGAACGCTGGACCCGCCGCAATCTGGATTTTGTCAACGATCACTACCCTGGTGCCTTTTATCAGCATATTCGCTACATCTGTGTGGCCGGAAAATCTGTGCAGGGAAGCCGCCGCTGGTATGGTCCCAGTTTTGCTTATCAAAGTTACCAACTCACCTACGGCCAGGGAGACTGTTGGGGGGATGGCATTACACCCATCGCGGCTGCCCACTTGGATGGAGCCGACAATCTGACGATTGAGCAGGTTAACCATTCTCCCCGTCCAGGGCAATTGTGGTACGGTTCTGAAAGTATCTTGCCGTATTGGGTGAAATACTTGCTGCATACAATATCTAGCTAATACGGATTTAGCCCTATTGGGTATGCAGGGTTGTTTCAATATCAGCTTCGGCATCAAGGGCGATCGCTCTTAGTTGATCCACCATCTCCTCTGGGGGCTGCTGCCACAACCCGCGCTGGTGCGCTTCCAATAACCGCTCGGCCATGTCCCGCAAAGCCCAAGGGTTGTGTTGCTGGACAAACTGCTGCACTTCGGAGTTGAGTACATAAGCTTCGGCCACTCCGGTGTACATGAAATCGGCGACACAGTGGGCGGTTGCGTCATAGGCGAATAGGTAATCCACGGTAGCCGCAAGTTCAAAAGCTCCTTTATAACCGTGGCGCATGACTCCGGCAATCCATTTGGGATTGACCACGCGGGAACGGTAAACCCGGCTGATTTCCCCTTGGAGCGATCGCACCCTCGGTTTGGCGGGTTGGGAATGGTCGCCAAAGTAGGTGGTGGGATTTTGCCCCTGGGTATGACGGACAGCGGCCACTAACCCCCCTTGGAATTGGTAATAGTCGTCAGAATCCAGTAAATCATGTTCTCGATTATCCTGATTATGGAGAACAATTTGCAACGTTTGCAGTCGCCGTTGAAACACATCGGGAACGGCGGTGGTTCTCAAATCCGTAGGGGAATAGGCAAGATTTGAGGGCAATTTGGAGGGTAATTCTGAGGAGAATTCTGAGGGTGATGACGACTGATCCGATGATCGGTCAGGCTTACGACCAGCGGAGCGACCATAAGCATAGCAACTCCAGTTAATGTACGCTTGGGCCAAGTCGGCATCATCGTTCCAGTTTTGGGCCTCAATCAATCCTTGTAATCCAGCACCGTAGGCACCCGGTTTGGAACCAAAAACCCGATATAGGGCGCGATCAACCGCAAGGTCATCCTCCAGTCCTGCCGCTTGCCATTCCTGTACCTCCTGTTGGACTTGGGCCGCAATTGGATTCATCTCCGCAGGTTCATCCAGTTGGGCGATCGCTGCCACCGCTGCATTAAATAGGTCAATCAAGTTTGGAAAAGCATCCCGAAAAAATCCCGAAATCCGTAATATTACGTCTACACGGGGTCGGCCCAATCTCGACAATGGCAAAATCTCAAAGTCGAGCACCCGCCGCGCTGCCCCACTCCACACAGGCTGTACCCCCAGCAAGGCCAAGGCTTCGGCGATATCATCCCCCCCGGTTCGCATGGTGGAGGTGCCCCACACTGACAGGCCCAAGGTTTTGGGATATTCGCCATTTTCCTGGGTGTAGTGTTCCACCAAGGTTTCTGCTGCCCGACGGCCCACATCCCAGGCGCTTTCCGTTGGCAATCCTCGAATATCGACACTGTAGAAGTTACGACCTGTGGGCAATACGTCCGCCCGTCCCCGGGTGGGAGCACCCGAAGCCCCGCTGGGGACGTAGCCGCCAGCTAAACCGTGGAGGAGGTGATCAATTTCTTGGTGAGTTTGGCGCAGGGCGGGTAGGAGGTAGTGGGCAATCCATTCCAGTTCAGGCCGCACTAGATTTCCGGTTGCTTGAAGAAATTCAGAATCTATCCCCCTCTTTGCAATCAATTCCTCTACCAGTCGAGCCGCTTCTGCTTCCAGACGTTCCACGGCATCCCCAACGGTACGAAGGCGATCGCCCTGATCGTCCCCACCCATTTCCCCTGCGTCCTCACCACCCATGTCGGTGATCGCTTGCCCCAGATCATCGGTAAGCGGATCAATGGCCCAGCCCCAATCCTGGGCGATCGCCCGCGTTAATCCCTGTCGCTGAGTATCCGGTTGACGGGCGATCGCCACCACCAAATCCCGCAGTTGCCGCCCCTTGGGACACTGGCCAAAAATGTGCAACCCGTCCCGGATCTGGGCTTCTTTCAGTTCGCACAAATAACCATCAGTAGAGGTGACAAATTCCTGAAATATAATCGGATCGCGCTGGGAATTAATCAGTAATTCTTGGGTATGTTTCAGATTTTTCGGTAGTAAGCTTAGGTCTTGATCAAGATTTTCGGTGGTGACAAGGTGACAAATGCGATCGCGGATCACGGGCAACCGCTTGGGATCAAGGGCTTGGGCATCATAGTATTCGTCAATCAGGCTTTCCAATTGTTGCAAGGGACCGTACAACTCGGCACGGGTGAGGGGTGGGGTGAGGTGGTCAATGATAACCGCTTGACTGCGGCGCTTGGCTTGAGTGCCCTCACCTGGATCATTCACGATAAACGGATAGAGGTGGGGCAGTGGTCCCAAAGCTACTTCAGGATAGCAAGACTCAGACAGGGCAATGCTTTTACCCGGTAGCCATTCCAAATTGCCATGCTTGCCAACGTGGGCGATCGCCCCCACTTGCCATTGAAATCGCAACCAAAAATAAAAGGCGAGGTAATCATGGGTGGGTTCCAAGTCCGGGGCATGGTAATTGAGGGCGGGATCATGATCGTAGCCCCTAGATGGCTGAATCCCAACAAATACGTTGCCAAACTGGAGACCTGCGATCGCTATATCCTTTTCTGGTGGCGCACCCCAGCGATCGCACACCGCTTGCTGCACCGCATCGGGTAGTGTCCGAAAATAGCGCTGATAGTCGGTAGCAGTCAAGACCTGGCGCACCGGACGCAGTTCCCAGCCTTCGGGATCATTGGTCCTGCCAGCCGTGAGCCGCTGCATCAGATCGTCACTGCTGTCAGGCAAGGGAGTGTGATCACTGTCCAACCAGTAGCCAGATTGTTTCAGGGCGCGGAGAATCGCCATACAACTAGCGGGGGTATCCAGGCCCACGCCGTTGGCAAGGCGACCATCTTTATTCGGATAGTTGGCTAGGATTAGGGCAATTTTGCGTTCTGAGGGGGGCGATCGCCGTAGTTTTGCCCAATTCGCGGCTAATTCCGCTACAAAAGTGAGGCGATCGCCCTTGGGTTCATAGCCCACCACCGCCGTTTCTAATCGGGGATGGTGGGACTGCACTGCCTTGAAGGAGATGGCTCGACTAATGATCCGACCGTCCACCTCCGGCAACGCCACATTCATGGCAATATCCCTAGGGGACAAGCCGCGCCACTGCTGTTGCCATTGTTCCTCACTGCCCCCACTCAAAATTACTTGGAGGACGGGTATGTCTAACTGTTGCCAAAAATGGATTTGAGGGGCATCATTTGTCAGTTTAGCCAGGGAAAATCCAGTGGTATTGATCAGGATATCCAGGGGTTGTTCGGTTTTGAAAAACTGAAGTAACTCGGCCTGAATTGATTCATCTCGCAGTGAAGGGATGAAAATGGGGACGGGAACTAAGCCAGTTTGGACTAACGCATGGCTTAAGGCATCAATCACCGCCGTATTCCCTGCGAGGTAGTGGGCGCGATAGAACAGGATGCCGACTCGTGGTGTGTCCTCTAGGGGCAAGGACAAGCACGGGGGCGTTGTCCCTACGGGGGATGGGGATGGGTCAAATGGATATATGGCCCACTGGGGCGGTGATTGGGGGGGTGGGGGGGTGTTGCCGTAGTCTAAACAAGTGTGGGCAATGTATTGAAGGGCATGGGTCAAATTTTCTATTCCCCCGGCTACAAAGTAGTGCCAGAGGCGATCGCCCACCGCTAGGGGGACTGTACACAAACTCACCAACGCTGGATCGGGGCGATCGTCCCCTGGCAACACAATGAGCTTAATGCCGTGATCGTTTGCGATTTCATACAGTCGATCCAGGCCATAGTTCCAATAATTGCGTCCCCCCAGCAGCCGCACTACAATGACTTGGGCCTGCATCAACACCTCATCCACGTAGGTGTCGATGCTCAATTCCTGTTGAAGTTGGAGCAAATTTGCCACCCGAAATTCAGGAAAATCGGCAGGGAGGCGATCGCAACTCCCCGCCAAGGTTTGAATTTCCGTATCAGCGGTCGTGAGAATAACAATCGGGGCCGGGGTCTGTTCCAGAAAGATCACTCCTTCCGTGTTAGGATTCCAGCCTCCCGGTGTAGCAGCTATACGGTGCATAGTTGGGTAAAACGCAGTGTAAAACGCGGAATGAAACGCAAATTATACGCAAGTCGGAGTGAGTAGGGCATTTTTGATGGGGCCTTCCTCTAGTTGTTCGCCAATGAAGACTAATTGGGTTTGACGCACCTCATCGGGATACCAAGGGCGATCGTAGAAATGGTCGATGCGATCGCCCACCCCTTGCAACACCAGCCGCATTTTCTTACCGGGCACCGCCACAAAGCCCTTAATCCGATAGATTTCTGCCGTTTTGAGCAACTGCCGCAGCCGTGCCACCAACTCAGCAGGCTCAAATTCCTCAGCCGTCTGCAACTGCACCGAATTGATGGTGTCGTCGTGGTCGTGGTCCTCCTCATGGTCATGGTGACTGGGGCGACTGTCCAGATGATCTTCCACCGCCGCA
>JAYKIC010000327.1:0-5136 GCA_035284985.1 Leptolyngbyaceae cyanobacterium | reverse complement strand
ATCTTAGGCAGGGCTGATATCGTCATCCTAGGGCTAAACGGATGGCTGAATTCAAACCAGTTACATTCAAACTAGTTACTTTCAATCTAGCTAATTTCAAACCGAGCAAAACGTGATCAGGAGAGGGCGAGGACGGCGACGATGAAGATCAGTCTATTGGGGACGGGGTTGATGGGAGCGCCGATGGCGCTGAAATTACACCAAAGTGGTCATTCGGTTACGGCCTATAATCGCACCCCAGCCAAGCTGGAACCATTACAAGCTGAAGGACTTGTGACGACCTCTGACCCAGTGGAGGCATTACAAGCATCGGATTGCATCGTTTTAATGGTGACGGATCGGGATGCGATCGCCTCGATCCTATTTGATGACAACACCCATTCCCTGCTGGCGGGGAAAACGATTATCCAGATGGGCACCATTGCTCCCACCCATAGCCGGGAACTGTTGCAAACGGTGATGGCAGCGGGCGGCGATTACCTGGAGGCTCCCGTCCTGGGCAGTATTCCCCAGGTGAAGGACGGTAGCTTAATTGTGATGGTGGGGGCAACACCCGAACAATATCGCACCTGGGTGCCTGTCCTCTCTTGTTTTGACCCCGAACCCAGGCTGGTTGGGGAAGTAGGCACGGCGGCAGCGGCGAAGTTAGCGATGAACCAGTTGATCGGTTCCCTGACCGCAGCCTTTGCCCTCAGTTTGGGTTTTGCCCAAAAGCAAGGGCTGGATACGGAGATTTTGATGACCATTCTGCGCCAAAGTGCCCTTTATGCCCCAACGTTTGATAAAAAATTGCAGCGGATGAGCGATCGCGACTATAGCAACCCCAACTTTCCCAGCAAGCACCTCCTCAAGGACATGAATCTCTTTGCGGAGGAAGCCCATCAGTGTGGCTTGGATGCTCGCCTAGCCGAAACGGTCAGCCGAGTCGTGCAGCAGGCCGTTACCCTGGGCTACCAAGATGATGATTATTCCGCCTTGTTTTCGGCGATTGTCCCCACCGCCGCCACGACCCAGCATTCGTAAATTAGAGTCGTCCGAAAATGGCGGTTCCCAAAAAAGGAGAGACAAACGGTAAAAACTTTATTAAAATTACGAATTGTAACGACTTTTGATTTACCGCTCTAACCGCAGTTATTGGACATCACTTATGAATCCTTCAACCCTTGACACCATCAAACCTTGGCTCAACTTTTTTCACCCGATCCTCATGTGGGGTTTGCTAGCCACTATGGTCTATGCCCTTTATTTGGGAGGTAAGGTTCGCCAAATTCGCAGCACTAGCACTGACCCAGAAACCCGCAAGGCGCTAATCAAGGCAAAAGTTCAGGATAAGCACCATCAGGTTGGCGCTGTTATCCTTGCCCTGATGGTGCTGGGGACGATTGGCGGCATGGCCGTTACCTACATCAATAATGGCAAGTTATTCGTTGGCCCTCACCTGCTGGCGGGTCTGGGGATGACGGGGATGATTGCGATCGCCGCTGCGCTGACTCCCTACATGCAGAAGGGTAAAGACTGGGCCAGGTTCAGCCACATTGGTCTTAACATCGGTTTGCTGGGTCTGTTTGTTTGGCAAGCGGTTACGGGGATGGATATTCTCCAGCGCATCCTAAACTCGATGTTTGCCGCCTAATTAGCGCCTGCAAGATGGACGGGCCGGATTAATGGTCAATCGTCAGGCGACTGGGGCTGTTCTTTCTCCTGGGGGAACAGCCCCAATCTTTTGTGGTTGTAGATTCTAGTTTGAGACCCTTCAGGGAGGGCCGAGACGTTTGGGTGGTGCCGTTTCGGGCCAACCCTTCTCCCCAAACGTCCGGCTATTGCCATATCCCTTAAACGCGCTCCCATTGCTCAGTGCATAGCCCCCTATGGGGCTAAAATTCAGGGTCAAAACCCATCGCCTCACAGGTTTGCGCCTCTGCCAAACCCATGCCACACAACATGGCCGTCACCGTTAAGGCTTGTTGTTGCTGAGGCGAAATCGTCGCCTCCAAATCGCCAGCTTGCGCTCCATAGGTGCCAAACTGGGCGTGGTTGGCACCTGCTAAGGGAATGTATTGGGTATCCGTTGGTAAAAAGGGTTTGCCGTGCTCCACCTCATCCGGGGTGACAACTCCATCCTGCAACCCGTAGATCGATGTAACCGGGATATCGATATGGCTGAGATCCGTGTCGGCATTGACGTAAACACCCAGCAATAATAATCCGGCTAAATCTTGGGGGCGATCGATGGCATAACGGACAGCGATCGCCCCTCCTAGGGAATGACCCGCCAAATACCACTCTTGGATATGGGGATAGGCGGCCATCACATCTTGAGCGCGATCGCCCCCCAAGAAGGCCAAGTTATCCGGCATGGGCACAATCACACTTAACACCCCATTAGCCGCTAGGTCATTCACCAGCGGCGCATAGGCACGGGGGTCCACCTTGCCACCGGGATAAAACACAACCCCGACCGTGGGATCGTGATATTGGGGCGAAAAAACAATTCCAGCGCGGCTTTCCACTAAATTATTGATACAGATTTCAGTCAGGCACGGGGGAATCACCTCAACGGTTTCATCCGTGGTGAGATCGTCTAGAGCCTCCGGTAAGGGATATCGGGTGGGAATTGCGTCTGCTGTTTGGGCCTTGAGGGCTGGATGGTGCCATCCAATGGTCGAGAATACCAGGGTGATTAACCCAATAGAGGGATACAGGCTAAGTTTTGAAGCTTTGGGATACATCGTTGATGATTTAATTTCCAGAGTAGTGAATTTACATTTTATTTAATTCCCTTGTCTTCGTGCTCAGCTAACAATCCCAGCGTCTTAGCGTAACAGTCAGCAGAAGCTGTCACCGAAAAGGTGTGAGCATAGGCTTGCAGTCGTTGCGGCTCTGGTTGGGCCTCTGAACCAGAATGGAGCGGGTTGGCGATCGCCTGCACCATGGCCGCTGCTAGGGCATGGCTATCCTGAACCGGGACGAGGGTACCATATTCTCCGTCTAACAAAATTTCACGGGGACCATAGTTACAGTCCGTGGCAATAACCGGACAGCCACAGGCCAATGCTTCCACAAGAACCGTGCCAAAGGTTTCCCAAACGGACGATAGCACTAAGGCATGGGAGCGGGTCATGTAGGCATAGGGGTTGGCGGTAAATCCAGGCATATCCACCACATCCTGGAGGCTGAGTTGTTGGATTAACGTGGATAGGGGCGATCGCAATTCCCCTTCCCCCAGGATTACCAGGCGGGCCGGATGGGTTTTAACCACCGAGGCAAACGCCCTCAAAAGGGTAGGATAGTCCTTCTGTGTGGTCAGCCGCCCCACCGCCAAAAACACGGGAATATCAGCATTTTGGAACCAAGGATGATCAATCGTCGCCTGGGCTTGGGCCATCAGCTTGTCATCCACCACCGGATTGTAAATTAACCGGAGGTGACGCTGAGTCAAGTTGAGGGACTGCCGCAGTTCGGCAGCAATGCCTTGGGACACAGCGACAATCGCATCCGCTTGGGGATAGGTCCACTTCATTAAAGGCAACACAATCTTAGGCAACAGTCCTGGTAAGGGTTGATCCGGTGCATATCCTTTTTCGATGGCTAAAAGCCGATGAAACGGTAAGGTATGTTCGGACAAAACCAGTCGGGCGCGACAGCCTGCCAGACGATGGGCTAGGACGGTCAAACAGTTAAAGCAAGGCAGTCGTGATAGGATGACATCTGGTTTAAGCTTCCGCAACGCTTGGGTCAGGGCTGGCAAAAGCTTCGAGCATAAATAGGTAAGGCGAGCATCATAGGGCAAGCCCAAATCCACTATGGTGATATTGTCAGGTACCTCCGGCAAACATTCGCCGATGGCTTGGAACAGAACTAACGTGATTTGGCACGGGAGCGGTTTTTGCTGGAAGGCTTGAATCAGTTGTAAGGTACGGCGTTCAATGCCCCCGCCCCCTAGATTTTTCAGCACTATCACCAGATGTTGTTCTGGCATAGGTTCTGACATGGGTTCTGGCATAATTAGTCCGCTCCAGACCGATGAGTTTTGTGTTTACGCTGATAAAACATCACAAACGGGCTAAGGAGGCTACCGCGATAAAAGGCCCAATAGCAACCCGCCACCAGTTCATGGTTAATTTTTTGGCGGTAATGGATGTAATGCTTGACCAAACGCCGAGCATTGCCTAGCACCATCCTAACCAATAGGAACGGTCGCTTCCAGCGGGGGGTGATGATGCATTGCAAGGAATACGTCGCAAGGCCACACCCCTGGGCCAAGGTGAGTAGATAGGACCGCTCGAACCGTTCGGCGGGGATTTGGTGGGCCACCCGTAACGTAGGGCAGTACCAAATTTCCCAACCCTGCTTAAACAAAAATAACAGAGGTTCGTAATCATCCCCTTGGATCAACAAGCCTGGTAGTTTTCCGGTCAACTTAGGCTGGGGCGGCACATGATCTAACCAGGCTTGTCTGCGAACCACCAATGATGCGGCGGGAGGAAGTTGTAGTTTGGCGGGTTGGAACAAGCAGGGTTCATTGCCATGATCGCGGATCGCCAAAAACTGCCGGATTTGGGCAAATCCGCTGGGTGGCTCAATTTCATAGTGACCTTCGATCTTGCCACTGAAGGCTCCCATGCGGGGATGGAGTTGGCTGAAGCGATCGCTCTCCGCCAACCAGTTGGGGGCAGGCCACACGTCATCATCGAGAAACGCCACCCACTCCCCCTGGGCTTCCCGCATGGCCCGTTGGCGAGCGAAGGCTGCCCCTTGTTGGGGTTCTAGGCTGGAACGCAGGGGCATGGGGCTTGACCAATGTTGTTGATAGTGGTGAATCACTTGGGCGGTTTCATCTTGGCTGTTATTGTCAATCACCAAGATTTCCCAGGTTATGTGGTCTACTCCAGTCTGTTTTTGTAAGGCTTCCAACAGCGCAGGCAGGCGTTTGGCCCCGTTGTAGGTGGGAATGGCTACGGTAAAGTTCATGGATATTGTTCAGCGTCCAGCCAACTTGTAGGGTGTTGTTACCGCTAGCGTAACATCAGTATCCCGGAAAATTACGACGACCATGGTTAAAACGGGCCTGATTGGGGCATTCTCAAACAAGAGCGTCTCAAGCAAGTGAGAAGGATTGGGGTGGAGCATGACAAA
>JAYKIC010000326.1:0-2699 GCA_035284985.1 Leptolyngbyaceae cyanobacterium | reverse complement strand
TGCCCACCTTACGAATGTCAATTCTCGATTATGCATTCTTGCATCGAGAAGAGAGTAGCACCAATTTCGAGTTAGACTAACACCGTATCTCTAAGAATCGAATGACCACTTTCACTCCCATTATTACTAGTTAGAATATTGTTAATTGAGCTAACAAACTCTTGTTCAGTATAGGGTTTTGTAAAGTAAGCATCCGCTCCTAAGTGCATCGCGAGTTGGCGATGTTTGTCATTGCTACGGGAGGTTAGCATCGCCACTGGAATGGTTTTGATACCGTCATGTTGTCGCCGATAGTTGAGGAATTCAAACCCATTCATATTAGGCATTTCAATATCACAAATGACCAAATGGACGGATTGATTTTCCTCTAGTCGTTCAATCGCTTCTCGACCATCGCGGGCCTGGATCACTTGATATCCGGCCCGTTGTAGCGTTAGAGCTAGGGTTCTACGCAGGGTGGCAGCATCGTCTACCACTAGAATTTGGGGGGTTTCCAGGGTTTTGAAGTTGCTGGCGGAGGGAGGCGGTGCAGCGGCATCACTGACAATCAGATCGATGGGTTTGGAAAAATCGGGTTTAAACTGGGTGGTTTGGTTAGGCGTGGTGTTTTTGCCTAGGAGTTGATCGATCAACACATAGCCGTCAATCACGGGGAGGAGGGTTCCATCGCCCAAAATCGTACAGCCATAGGTGTAATCTGGGGGTGCGATCGCTTGACTGAAGGGTTTGATCACCAGTTCTTGCTCCGTCACCAACCGATTAATTTCTAAGGCGAAAAATTGCTGTTCCCGGTGCAACACCAGTAACGGTAACGCCCATTCACGGGGCATGGGGGCAGCGGCAAGGGCACGGCTGAGGGCGGTTTGGCGCACGGGACAGTTGTAATCCAGCAGGCTAGAGAGGGGATGAATCGGCACAATATGGTCACGCCAACTGAGGAAGCGGTGTTCGGCAGATTGACGGACTTGGTTATCTTTGGGCACCACAATTTCTTCAATACTGTCAGAGGGAAGGGCGATCGCAGTAGCCCCGACTGAGCAGACGAGCAGTTTAGCAATGGTTAAGGTTAGCGGTAGGCAGAGGGTGAAGGTTGTCCCCCGATCCGGTTCTGAGGTGACGGTGATAGTGCCTTGGAGTGAACGGAGGCGCGATCGCACAATATCCAACCCCACACCCCGTCCTGAAATATCACTGACCTGTTTAGCGGTTGAAAAACCGGGTTCAAAAATCATCTGAAAAATTTGAGAGGGAGAGGCATTGGCCAAGGACTGGACCGAAACCATGCCTTTTTCAACCGCCCGTTGTTGAATTTTTTCCAGACTTAAACCTGACCCATCATCCCGGATTTCAATCATGGTTTTATTGCCCTGGTGATAGGCTCGGATTTCGATCGTTCCCTGGATAGGTTTACCTAAAGCCTGTCGCTGTTCGGCTGATTCAATCCCATGATCAAATGCATTTCGGAGAAGATGTAATAGGGGATCATATAACTTTTCAAGCACAGCCCGGTCTACTAAAACACTGGTGCCCACTAACTTTAAATCCACTGGTTTTTTATGTTTTGTGGATAAATCCCGTAGCACTCTGGGGAAGCGATTTAAGATTTCGCCCAAGGGTAACATTCTTGCCCACATCAGCTCATGGCGTAACTGATTTAGCATTTGTCGTTGATCTTGCAATGTTCGGTTGGATTGCCCGGTAAACAACACAACGTCATCCACACTTTCTTCAATCTGGACCACCTCTTCCAATAGCCCTTGTAATTGGGAATAAAGGGCATTGTATTGATCCATTTCCAGCGGATCAAATCCTGAACTTAAACCGGAAAAAGAGGTTTCAAATTTCTTCCCAGATTGTTTTCCCAAATGTCTGCCATGTATCTGTTGCCGCGAGGGGGCAATTAACATTTTGTCGGACGATTCTCGCAACTGTTCCACTAGGGTTTGGAAACGAGAAAATCGGTGGGTTAAATCCCGTGCGGATCGTTGTAGTTGCTCTTGCTGAAGTGATAAGCCGTTGCGGTTGATGGCCAGTTCACCCACTTGGTTATCCATTCGTTCTAGGCGATCGAGGCTAACCCGGACTGATAATGAGGGTGCAGGTTGAGCCACATCTGGGGTGGTCGCATCCTCTTGGCGCGATAGCCGGGGTGGCTTTTCCGGTTTCTCTTCGGATTTAGCGGCACTAATCTCCTGGTCATCCCCAACATAGGAGCGCCATTTGGTAGGTTTGGCTGCTCCACCAGGCTGGTTTTGAGTTTGGGGTGGGGTGGAAGGAGCGATCGCCTTCTCCCTTTTCTGCGATGCTTCCTGCTGTTCCTGCATCTCCGCTTCTAGGGTTTTGGGCATTGCATGGGTCTGCTTCTGCCCTGGTACCGCAGGTAGCGATCGCTCATCCACTGGCGGTAATGTAGCAAAAGTCTGCTGTAGCTCGGCGAAAGGCGGTGGGGATGGTCCCGGTGATGATTCCTGTGTTTGGAGTGCAGGTTGGGGCGCAGGGTGGGAATTGCCGCCGGACGTTTGCTGAATTGTAGACGGGGGTGGCGGGGGAACAGGGCTAGGAACTGGACCCGGTGGCTTTTTGCCAATACTAGACGGGGGCGGCGGTGGGGTAACAGCACTGGGATTGGGCCTTGGCCCTTTTGTCTGGATCGTAGATGGGGGTGGCGGTGGGGTAACGGCACTAGGGGCCGGACCCGG
>JAYKIC010000325.1:0-3013 GCA_035284985.1 Leptolyngbyaceae cyanobacterium | reverse complement strand
GCATGAATGCCGTGTCAATTTCGTTATCAAAGTGACCGATGTTGCACACAACTGCGCCCTGCTTCAATGCCTTCAGCATGTCCGCGTTACAGACATTGACGTTCCCCGTCGTCGTGACCAACAAATCAGTGTTAGCCAAGAGCGCTTTGTTGATGCTGGCTTCAGTGCCATCGTTAATGCCATTGATGAAGGGAGAAACTAGTTCGTAGCCATCCATGCAAGCTTGCATGGCACAAATGGGGTCTACTTCCGTTACCTTCACAATCATGCCTTCTTGGCGGAGGGATGCGGCTGACCCCTTACCCACGTCACCATACCCGATCACCAGCGCTTTCTTCCCGGACATCAGGTGGTCGGTGCCCCGCTTGATGGCATCATTTAAGCTATGGCGACAACCGTACTTGTTGTCGTTTTTGGACTTGGTGATGGAGTCGTTAACATTGATGGCTGGAATCTTGAGGGTGCCATGCTCCAACATTTCCAATAAACGGTGAACCCCTGTGGTGGTTTCTTCGGTAACACCGTGGATGGAGTTAAGCATCTCAGGGTAATGTTCATGGATATGGCCTGTTAAATCACCACCATCATCCAAAATCATGTTGGCATCCCACAAATTACCATCCGCATCACGGCAAGTTTGCTCAATGCACCAAATGTACTCCTCTTCTGTCTCACCTTTCCAGGCATAAACGGGAACCCCGGCTTCGGCGATCGCTGCTGCTGCATGGTCTTGAGTGGAGAAAATGTTGCAGGAGGACCACCGTACTTCAGCACCCAATTCCCGTAGCGTTTCAATGAGAACGGCTGTCTGAATGGTCATATGAATACAACCAATGATTTTTGCGCCTTGCAGGGGTTTGCTTTCCCGATACTTGGCCCGAATCGCCATCAGTGCAGGCATTTCACTCTCAGCGATCGCAATCTCTTTCCGTCCCCATGCTGCAAGAGAAATATCTGCAACCTTGTAGTCTTCTTTAACCAATAATTGTGTATTCATGTGATCCTTGTTGCTATGATCCTCTATTTCATTTAGTGTTAGGCGTGCTACTTCAGTGTCACTATTCAGGCAAACAATAGATGAGAGCCAATCGGTCTGGGTATTGCGATCGCTCTCCCTTCAGTTTCCATCAACCACTATGAAGTTACGCAGGCCAAGCATACCAATCAACCCACCTGGACGCAAATTGACAGGCAAGGCAGATATTATCATTACCTAAAATGGCATCGACAAATGCTACCGTCGTTACTTGTACCCCAAAATATTATAGAACTTGACAAATGTTCTGCCAGGAATTGTGAGTAAAATCTAGGCAAAAGCATTAAATTTAATCCAGCTTGACCGAAGGAACAGGGGCTAAACGAGCTAAGAAACGGGCCACGGACTAAATTTGCAACGGTAAACGGATAGTAAACTGACTGCCTACTCCAGGGGTTGAGTCACAGTGTAGCTGTCCCTTATGGAGATCGGTCACAATCTGATAACTGATAAATAACCCTAGCCCCGATCCTTCGCCTACGGGTTTTGTTGTAAAAAATGGATCAAAGATTTGACTTTGTTGTTCCAGTGGAATACCACAGCCATTATCAGCAATTTCTATCTCTATCCACTGTGAATCTAGTATTCTAGTTATAACACGGATATGTCCATGGTATGGGTTATTATCGTTCTCTTCCTGATTGGAGTGGGGGAGATTGGGGTGGGGATGTTTTCTTTGAAATTGTGACTGCACCTCGGCAATGGCATCGATGGCATTAGTCAAAAGGCTCATAAAAACTTGATTGAGATGACCAGGGTAGCAATGAACTTTGGGTAATTGACCGTAGTGGGTGCTAACCGTAATGGCCGGACGTTCAGGTTGGGCTTTAAGGGAATGGTCCAATAACATGAGAGTACTATCCAATCCCTCATGGACATCAGATGGTTTAAGGCCAGATTCATTTAATCGAGCAAAGTTCCGTAAAGATAGGACAATATTCTGAATGCGTTGGGTGCCTGCTCTCATGGAACCAATGACCTGTTCATAGTCTTTCTGAAAAAAATCTAAATCAAGGGTTTTGATCGCATCAGCTATTTCCTTAGGTGGATTGGGATAGTTTTTTTGATAAAGCTGTTGAATCTGGCTAAAGTTATCTAGATACTTTTCCAAATAGGTAAGATTGCCAGAGATAGAGCCGATGGGATTGTTAATTTCATGGGAAACTCCAGCCACTAATTGACCCAAACTTGACATTTTTTCGGTTTGAATTAACTGTGACTGAGTGTTTTTAAGGTTGTTCAACGTTTGTTTTAATTCCTCAGTGTATTCCTTAATCCATTGAATAAGTTGGTTAAATGATTGCGCTAATTCACCGAGGTCATCATCGCTTTCAACCACAATTTGTAGATTAAAATTTTCATCTCGAATAATATTACTAGCGGTTTCCTTGACTTGTTGAATGGGTCGTACAATTGCTTGGGTCGTGCGGAAGGCAACGAATCCGGCGATCGCCACCGATCCCAAAGCACTCAAGACAATGATGAGTTTTTCTAACCCTTGGGCCTCTTCCATCTCCTTTTCCGCTAGCAACTCCTGCGCTTGCGCCTGCTGAATTAAACGTTGTACCTCTTGGCCAAGCTGCTCCAAGGCCACAAACGAAGCGCTTTGATCAAGACCCAATAATTCCTGTTGAAGTTGGTTGAGACTAGGCCGTTTCTCCTCTAAAGTTGTTTGTGCTAACCATATCTGATCTAACTGGCCCAGTATGGCCTCCATTTGAGTGCGATAGGTCTGTTTCTGGGCACGATAGTTTTGGATCAACTGTTGCATAGAGTCGGCATCCGTTGCTAACCAAACCGGATCGCTACCCACAAACTCTTCCAATTCTATTATTGCCGCTTCCGTTTGCTTGGGTCTCCTGGACTTATGGTGATAACTTTATCTAATAACCACAGCAAGCTAATACCCTAGAGCGAAAGTTGCCAAAGTTTGAAAAGCCATATCCTTGTCGCATAATTAACTTAATACGATTGTTG
>JAYKIC010000324.1:0-10356 GCA_035284985.1 Leptolyngbyaceae cyanobacterium | reverse complement strand
TCCCCGGCCCGAATCAACCGCTGGGCTTGCTGCCGAGAATCACAGATTTTTTGCTCAACTAGCAGGGCATCAAGACGTTGTTTGGCCAAAGGACTCATTGCAAACGCATTCAAGGGTTCATGGGAGTCGGGCTACAATTCTCTCAAACCCCTAGCAAAGGCCCAGAGAAAGCTTGTAGCAACGGTCTTATTTTACCGTGATTCCCTCCATTCAAATTCGGCTAGAACCACCCAGGTAGGAGCATCAGCCCTACTTAACCCATCCTGGGAAATACCCCTAAAACATCGCCATCACTTTTAGCGCGGAGAGTCATCAAGGGACTCCCCACATCCTTAAAGCATTCTTTAGTTGGGGACAATTTTCACTTAGACTAAGGACAGTCAAGCGGGAACCTGGTTGCACCACTCCCCGCACTGATAACGGCTGTCCCACAGCAACAATTGCTTACGGTTAGTACTGTCCATTCACTTTACAAACTAATGAATATCCGTACCGTTCTGACCCAACCTTTCTCGGATCAAAAACCTGGAACCTCTGGCTTACGCAAACAAGTTCCCACCTTTCAAACTCGCAACTACTTGGAAAACTTTATTCAGTCCACTTTTGATGTACTGGATGACTACCAGGGCAAAACCCTGGTTTTGGGCGGCGATGGACGCTATTACAACCGTCAGGCGATCCAGATCATTCTAAAAATGGCGGCAGCCAACGGGGTTGGCAAAGTCCTCGTTGGTCAAGGAGGAATTTTATCCACTCCGGCTGCATCCTGTGTAATTCGCAAAAACCAGGCAATTGGTGGCATTATCCTTTCCGCTAGCCACAATCCTGGTGGTCCCGAAGGCGACTTTGGGGTAAAGTACAACACGGAAAATGGGGGTCCAGCGCCGGAAAAGGTGACGAGCGCCATTTATGACCGGACCCAAGTGATTGACCAGTACAAAATCATGGAGAGTGAGGATGTCAACCTGGATCAGTTAGGCACCCTCACCTTGGGTAAGATGACGGTTGAGGTGATTGACTCGGTAGGAGACTATGCGGAGTTGATGCAGACTTTGTTTGATTTTGGCAAGATTAAGGACTTCGTTACCAGCGGCGACTTTAGAATGTGTATGGATTCCCTCCACGCGGTAACTGGTCCCTATGCCAAGCGCATTTTTGAAGATCTGTTGGGCGCACCAGCAGGGACAGTGACCAATGGGATTCCCCTGGAAGATTTTGGCGGAGGCCACCCCGATCCCAACTTGGTCTATGCCCATGATTTGGTGGAAACCATGTTTGCCCCCAATGCACCAGATTTTGGGGCGGCTTCTGATGGGGATGGCGATCGCAACATGATTGTGGGCAACAACTTTTTTGTCACCCCTAGCGATAGTCTGGCCGTTCTCGCCGCCAACGCCACCCTAGTCCCCGGTTACAAAGACGGATTGGCGGGGATTGCCCGGTCCATGCCCACCAGTCAAGCCGCCGATCGGGTTGCCGAAAAGTTGGGCATTGATTGCTACGAAACCCCCACGGGCTGGAAATTCTTTGGTAATTTACTCGATGCAGACAAGGCGACTCTCTGTGGGGAGGAAAGCTTTGGCACCGGATCGAACCACGTCCGTGAAAAAGATGGCTTGTGGGCGGTGCTGTTCTGGCTAAATATTTTGGCCGAGCGGCAGCAGTCCGTGGAGGCGATCGTTAAGGAACATTGGGCCACCTACGGTCAGAACTACTATTCCCGCCACGACTATGAGGACATTGAAACCGATAAGGCCAATACGTTGATGGATCAGCTACGGGCCAAGTTACCCAGTTTGAAGGGAACTCAGCTTGGAGCTTATACCGTGGATTACGCCGATGATTTCAGCTATACGGACCCGGTTGACAGCAGCGTCAGCCAAAAGCAAGGGATTCGCATTGGCTTTACCGATGGTTCCCGCGTGGTTTTCCGGTTATCGGGAACGGGGACCAAGGGGGCGACGTTGCGAGTCTATTTGGAAAGCTATGAACCCGATGCCAGCAAGCATGGTCAAGATCCCCAAGTAGCCTTGGCGGACTTCATCAAAATTGCGGATGAAGTGGCTCAAATCCAAACGCTCACGGGGCGGGATCAGCCTACGGTGATTACCTGATGCGGCCCATGGTCCGTTGATGGGCTACGGTGTAGGAATAAGTGGACGATCGCTCCCTTGACTAGACATGACGGACTAGATATTAGCGAATGGAGCGATCGCCCCACCCAACAAATGCCCTAGTCCCCAGAGGGCGATCCGTTAACCTTCGCTCATCAGTTTGATCAGGTCATCGGTGGAAATCTTCCCACTCATGTCGGTACCATCTAACAAACTGTCGGCTAAATCCCGTTTTTGGTGGTGCAGGGCGACGATTTTTTCCTCGATAGTATGTTGGGCCACGAGGCGGTAGATGGTGACGGGGCGTTTTTGACCAATGCGATGGGCGCGATCGCTCGCCTGATCTTCCACCGCCGGATTCCACCAAGGGTCCATGTGAATCACATAATCAGCGGCAGTAAGGTTAAGTCCGGTGCCCCCCGCCTTAAGGCTAATCAAAAACACATCGCCATCGCCAGATTGGAACGCATCCACTCGCTGTTTTCGCGCTTTAGTGGGAGTGCTGCCATCGAGATACTGGTAGTGAATACTTTTCTCATCTAAGTAATTACGGATGATGGTGAGATGATCGACAAATTGACTGAACACCAGGGCTTTGTGGCGATTTTCCAGCAACTCTTCCAAGACTTCACCAAAAACTTCTAGTTTGGAACCCATCAAATCAGTCTCTGGCAAAATCAAGCGGGGATTACAGCACATACGGCGCAATTTCATAATTTCCGCCAACACTTGCAGGTGTTTGCTTCCGGCATTCAAATCCTGATTGGTATCGCTGAGCCGATCCACCGCTTCCCGCCGCAGGGCTTCATACATCGCCATTTCTTCTTTACTGAGTTCCACTTGCAAGGTCACTTCAGTCCGGGACGGTAGCTCATCCAATACTTGATTTTTAGTACGACGCAGAATAAAAGGACTGATGAGTTTTTTCAGGCGAGTGCGGGCCTGTTTGTCGTTATCCCGTTCGATGGGATAGGCAAAGCGCTGGTTAAATTTATCCATCGAGCCTAACAAACCGGGGTTAATAAACCGGAACAGGTTCCACAATTCACCCAAGTGATTTTCAATAGGAGTCCCGGTCGTCAACACTTTAAATTTGCCATTCAGTTGCATGGCAGCCTTGGAACGCTTGGTATTCGCATTTTTGATCGCTTGGGCTTCGTCCAGCACAATGGTTTCCCATTCAACGCCCGCTAACATCGCCGCCACGTCATCTTGTTGCAGTAGGCCGTAGGTACACACCAGCATGTCAAAGGGTTTAAGGTTGTCGAGCAGGGTTTGGCGATCGCCACTGCCAAACTGTATCGGGTTCAGCGTCGGCGCAAACTTCTGAGCTTCGCTCATCCAGTTCATGCCCACGGAGGTCGGCGCAATAATCAAGGTCGGCCCTTCCGGGGCACGAGTCAAAATCACCGATAACGCTTGCAGGGTTTTACCCAAACCCATGTCGTCCGCCAGACAGGCCCCCACGCCCCAATAGGCCAGCCGCGACATCCACTCAAACCCTTCGATTTGATAATCTCGTAAATCCGCTTGCAGCGTGGAGGGCAGTTCCGGCTCAAAGGATTCCATGTCCCGGATTTTTTTCACCGCCTGTTGCCAGTGCTGATCGGCTTTGACATGCTCCATTTCCTCAAACATGTCGTCCATGGCCAAAGCCGCTAAGGGGTGAAAGCGCAAACCATCCCCATGGTGATCCGCAAAGGATCGCATTTCATCCAACCGTTTGCGAAATTCGTTAGTCAACGCCACAAACTGGCCGTCATCCAGTTGAATAAAGCGACTGGTGGTCTGCCCCAACAGGGCCAATAGTTGCCGCATGGTCAACACATTTTGGTCATCCAGCTTCAATTCTCCGGTGGCGGCAAACCAGTCCTGCTGCTGACCGATGTTGAGGTGGAAATTACCAAATCCGGCTCGGTGGCTAACCCTCATGGTTTCCCCTTCCGGCCATTCCACCACCACCCCTTCGCCTAAATCTTGCAATTCACACAATAATTCTAGGCAATCCTCTGGATCTTGCAGTAACCATTCACTCTCCGTTTCGCCATAACGGGCGAGGGTGGGGCAACGGGTAATGGCGGCCAGGGCTAAATCCTGCTCAAGCTGCAAATTTCGGTTGGTTTGTAAGCGCTGCCCTTCAATTTCTGTCACTACATTTTTGCCCCCCGTACCCGGTGCATAGTAAGGACCAGCATCCGCAAAGGGACGGCAGAGCATAGACACACTCAAGCCTTCACCGGAGGGCAGCAGGTGAAGGTGGGGGGTGGCATCGGAGGGCACTTCTTCCACGCTTTCCATGCCACCGCCGATGTCGGAATGAACGGTGACGAGGCTGGAAATGGAGTTAATGGCACTCAAAACCTGGTCTTTGGCACTAAAGGGCACGGTTAGCTTGTTTTTGCTACCGAGAATTCTGGCAATTTGGCGATAATCATCGGTGATTTCAATCACTTTAATCCGGGTGGGACTTTCCTTGTATAGGGCGATCGCATTTTCTCCCTCCGGATTTAGGGAAAAACTAATATCCAGGGTACCATCCCCCTTATCCGCCACCAGTAGCTCCGGTTCCCCTTTAACCAGCTCAATTTTGATCGTGGGGGTATCTTCCCAATACACATGGGGATGCCCCACCAGGGCTAACATTGCCCCCTCTTCAAACTTATATTCGGTGCCACCGTAGTAGTAGTCGTAGGTGCGATAGGCTTGCAGGTGATTCAGGACTTTTTGGTCTTGGGGCGTGAGGTAGTCAAATTCAGAGCGATCGCCATACAACCGCTTGATGGCGATATTGCGACCCTTGCTCCACTTACCACTTTTCGTTAACTTTTGTTCGCGGGGTTGCAGCATCCAGTGATTGTTACCGTAGAGGGTGACATTCCACACGAGACGCTTTTCCGCTTCTTGGATTGGGGTAGCCGCATCTTTTTTGAGATTGGTCAAGGCTTTGAGACTGAGTTCCCAGGGTTCCAAGGGACGAATCAAGTCAGCCAGGGGATTTAAGGCCGGATGCTGTTGGAAAAAATCTTCCGCCAGTTTAGTGTAACGTTTGCCACCGGATACCCGTGACAAGAGGCTAGCCAATTCCGCTGCCAACCAGTTAAAGCCCGCCGATTCAGCATTGTCGCATACAGACTTGATTTGTTTGGCTAACATCTTGTTCGCCTTATCCCGATCCGCCCAATAGAAACAGAGGGCATTGATCAATTTTTCCAGGCTCTGACGTTGGACTAGGTTAATGGCAGATGGACTTTGCGCCGCCAAATAATGCTTTTGGGTCACATCCCCCTGCTGCACCTGAATAATACGGCTGAGGAGATCGTAGGTCATTTGCAGCCAGTGGCCCCGCTGCTTAAACATGATGTCACAATAGTCCAAGGCTTCGAGGAGCTGTTCCTCTGTTCCGTCTTGCAGCAATGCCAAAATGAAGAAAACTCCACCAACGGTATTAAAATATCCTTTCTTTTTACGCTTGGCTTTGCGATAGGAGGCGAGGGCTAGGCGGTAGTGGGCGATCGCCTCCTCCCTATTCCCCTCCAGAAAACTCAGACACCCCCAAAACACGGCGGCGGCATCCTGATACTGATTGGGAATGGCTTCGAGTACCGTCCGTGCTTCCGTAAACTGACCTTGCCAGAGCAGATGTTGGACTAACACCAATTGTAGGTAGGGGGAACATTGAGGGGGAGCTGAGCTTGCCTTAAACTCTACTTTTTCGGCAATACTCTTAGCGTTTTCTTGAGATTTGGCAAAAGTTTCAGGAACCGTTTCAGGATCGGTTTCAGGACTATGATTAGGATCTGAGGCATCCCTTGTCTTTGTAACCCCATTCCCTGCTTCATCCAAAATTTTTCGCGGATCAGGTTGGGATTGATTATACAGATCACACAGATATTGACGGGCTGTTGTTGCTGGAAATAAGCCTAGCTCAGCCTCAGTGAGAATGATGGCGAGGCTCTCATCATGCCAGGATTGGGGTAATCGGCTAAACCATTGCGGATCAAAGGGATTATTGCATATCGTCAGCACAATATCCTTCATGGCCAACTTATTCAGATGGCGGGAGAAGTAACTATTATCGTAATATTCTACAATTAATTCTTCTACTAAATCAAAGCGATCGCCATACAGCGCCAGTCGAAATTCCCGCAAAAAGTGGTCATTACTCTCAAAGCGGCGGGGAAAACTGGGACCGTTGGGCTGGGCAATGGGAATAATCTCTTGAATGGCGGTGGCGAGTGGATCAAATTTTCCCCTATCCACGGCAATGCGAATCACAATTTCGGCAATTAGGGGATGACATCGAGGGGATATATTTCCCTGCTGTTGCAGGATCAGACCTTGGCTAATCAAATGGTCGATATGCACTTTCAGCCGAGCACTATTAAACCGACAGCCATCCTCATCCGTGATTTCCGCCCGGTTCAAACAGTCCAACGCTTTACCACGGGGCAGGGGAGCATAGGCGATCGCAAAGAGTTGCAGCACCTGTTGCCGTGTAGCACTAAGTTGCTGATACGCATTAAGCAAATTTTGCTGAAGTGGAGTAAGAAATACGGCTGGTATCATAGCAACTGAATCGCAACTGATCATTCCGGACTAAACCATCAGGCTACCATAGACTAATCGCTCTTTTTCAGGCAATTTCATCACAAATACGCTGGAATGCCGCTATCGGATCAGGGGCGCTGGTGATAGGCCGACCAATCACGAGATAATCCGCTCCGGCTTGGATGGCGGCAGATGGGGTGAGCGATCGCCGTTGATCGCCGCTGGTGGCCCAAGTAGGTCGGACCCCCGGACAGACCAGGGTAAAATCCTGACCACACACCCGCCGGACCTCGGTGGCTTCTTGGGGCGAACACACTACCCCTGGAATTCCCGCTTCCTGGGCCAGCAACGCTAGATGCAGCACGTATTCTGGCAGTTCAATCGGCACCTTTAAATCAAAAGCCACGGCCCGACTGGTCAGACTGGTGAGGACGGTAATGGCTAGGAGTTGGGGAACAACGACTCCCTGGCCCTTAGCGGTTTGCACCGCTGCGGTCTGGGCCGCCGCCAGCGCCTCCCGACCAGCGGTGCCATGTACCGTTAACAAATCCACCCCATACCGGGCCGCCGACTGACAAGCTCCGGCCATAGTGTTGGGGATATCATGAAACTTGAGGTCTAGGAAAATACGCTTGTGCCGTTGCCGCAATTGTTGCAAAATGGCAGGGCCACAGGCCACAAACAGCTCTAACCCTACTTTCCAAAAAGAGACTTGGGGTAGCTGATCGAGGAGGGCGATCGCTTCCGCTTCAGTGGCCACATCCAAGGGAACAATAATGCGCTCAGCCGGATTCATGGTGGATTACAGGACACATCCCACCTAGCATATCTGAGTTTGGCAATTGGCATAAGATTTTTTATGGAATATTTCAGGCGAAGTCATGGGCGATATCCTCCATTCCAGTGCTGCCAATTGCCCCAATGGCACCCTTAACCAGGGCTGGGTCTATTGCGAACAAGTGCCCCCCCCCGCCGCTGGGATGGGGCTATTGGATTACTATGCCAACTACTACCCCCATTCTAGCCGGACGGACTGGCTACAGCGCATCGAGTTGGGGCAAGTCCAAGTTAATGATCAACGGGTTGCCGCCGATACGCCCCTGGAAACAGGCCAGCGGTTAACCTACCATCGCCCGCCTTGGTCCGAACCGAATGTGCCCCTAAATTTCGAGGTTTTATACGAAGATGAACTGTTGTGGGCGATCGCCAAACCTTCTGGGCTGCCCGTCCTCCCCGGTGGTGGGTTTCTCCAACACACGTTGCTCCATCAACTCCGCTGTCGCTATCCTGATGCCACTCCAGTTCCCATCCATCGCTTGGGTCGGGGTACGTCCGGGGTAATGGTGGTGGCGCGATCGCCCCAAGCCCGTGCCCACCTCAGTCGGCAATTACGGGATCGAACCATGACGAAAGTTTACCGTGCCCTAGTTGGTGCCGGAACGATGCCGGACCAATTCACCATCACCACTCCCATTGGCAAAATTCCCCATCCGACCCTGGGCTATGTCTACGGTGCCAGCGATACAGGGAAATCCGCCCACAGTGAGTGTCACGTTATGGGTCGCTATGGCGATCGCCCCTCCATAACCCCTTATCCCACCACCCTACTGGCCGTGAAAATTCACACAGGCCGCCCCCACCAAATCCGCATTCACTTGGCGGCCTACGGATATCCCCTGATCGGTGATCCACTCTATGACGTTGGTGGCAAACCCAAGCCAATCAGTTCAGGACAAATGCCCACACCGGGGGACTGTGGCTACTGGCTCCACGCCCACCAGCTAGGATTCACCCACCCAGGCACCCATGAACGGCTGCACATCACCTGCCCGCCGCCGCCACCGCTACAAGGATAAGCCCCCAGTTTTACCTAAAAATTCAGGGATAGGCCCACCTACAATTTGCCTTCAGATTGCAGCACCCGATCCCGACTTTCCCCCCAATAGGCCCAACAGGTCCACTCTTCCATGCGCCCCTGATTGCTGACATCCCATCGGAGAATCGCGGTTTTGGGATCAACGCCAATCTCAATCAGCTTGGCCCCCATGTAGTACTTCATTTTGTCCTTTTCTAAGGCTTTAGCACCGGGGGAAAGCCGTTTGGAAATTTTACGGGTTAGATGGGCTTTAGTGTGCTTAGGATACCTGGCCATGGGGTTTTTATAAACTCCTGATATTATTAGTTATTTTGAGTTTGAGTTCTTCCAGGCTTGGCCCATTTCTGGATAGAAATAGGGTCATTACTAGAAAACACTACACGAAATAAAAAAAGGTATTAATGATTGTAACAACAATGGGATAGGCTGCAATCAAGTTGATGATTCTAAAATCTAGTTTTACTGGGGAAAGCCCGCATCACCGTCAGGGGACTACTCGGTGCTAAGTCGAGCGATCGCCCCCCCATCCACCACCAACGATTGCCCAGTCATAAAACCCGAACATTCATTACTTGCTAGAAAATAGATCGATTCAGCAATTTCCCCTGGTTTTCCCACTCTATCCATAATTGTCTTGCGACCCAAGTCATCCATTAAATCATCTATACTTTCGCCACTCAAATGTCCCCGTTTAAGGCCATCTTGCAGCATGGGGGTATTGACTGCTCCGGGTAACAGGGCATTCACTCTCACATCAGGGGCAAATTCAATGGCAAGGGCACGGGTGAGGGCTGAAAGGGCACCCTTACTGCTGGCATAGGCGGCAATGTTGGCGGAGGTGGCGATCGCGTGAACAGAACTAACATTCACAACACTGCCCTGCCCCAATTTCAGCAACGGATATAGTTGTTGCGATAAAATGAACGGGGCACGAACATTCACCGCCATCACCTGATCCCATTCCGCCACCGCCATGTCCACCGCTGGCTTACAAATTTGCAGAGCAGCATTATTGACTAAGGCATTGAGGGTGGTAATTTCCGATTTAAGCGTAGTTATACAGTGGGCGATCGCTGCCGCATCCGACAGGTCCACTGAGATATAGTGATGAATTGAATGCGGGTCAACCTGATCATTGGCTTTATAGTCCAAGCCAATAACCCGCCAACCTGCTTGATCAAACCGCTGAGCGGTGGCGTAGCCAATCCCCCCCGCTACTCCTGTAATCAGTACAACCTTAGCTTGACTCATGCGGAAGCACCTGTTGCTTGGTTTAAATCCCGGACAAGATTATTAATGGCTAGTTGATTAACTCGCAACACGGCCTCTTTAGTGTTGGAGCTATTGTGGCTACCACAAATCACCTGTTCAAACTGAGCCAGAGGATTATCAGCAGCTAAGGGTTCAGATTCAAATACATCTAAAGCAGCGGCCCCCACTTTACCTTGCTTGAGGGCATCAACCAATGCCAGTTCGTCAATAATTGGCCCACGGGCAACATTAACAATCCAAGTGCCTTCCTGCATTTGATTAAATGCGTTGCGATCGAGAAGATGATGATTTTCTGGGGTCAAATTACAGGCTAGTAAAATGCAGTTCGATTGCTGAAATAGCTCAGATAATTCCACTTGTTTTAGGCCAACTTCCTGGCAAAATTCAGGGGCAATAGGACGGACATCATAGCCGAGTAAGTTCATGCCCAAAACGTGCATTCGACGGGCGATCGCTTGCCCAATACTACCTACACCAATAATGCCAGCGGTTTTACCTCGCAGGGATGTACCTTGAATTTTCAACCATTTACCTGTACGAACAGCC
>JAYKIC010000323.1:0-6138 GCA_035284985.1 Leptolyngbyaceae cyanobacterium | reverse complement strand
ATGGAACACCACGTAAGTTATTGGATATTTCTAAGTTGAAATCTTTGGGCTGGCAACCTAAAACGTCGCTGAAGGAAGGCATTGAAACCACCTATCAATGGTTCATTGACAATTACGGGTCGATTCGTGGTCAAGCGACTTAAAGGCTGAAGACCGTCGCTATCCCTTAATCAAAGGGGCATCGCCACATGCGGTGCCCCTTTTCTATATGGCAGGGTTGCATTTTTCTCTGAATTTTGGCGGATTATACGGACTACTGGTTGTAATTTAGGGTAGAAATACAGGGCTGAGATGGTCCAGCTTAAGTAATATTACTGGCCTGGGATGGCATCATCGAGAGAAATTAACGGCTTTTGGGCCTATATGAAGTGATTATGTGAATATCCCTTGCGTATTTTCTCAGTAGATTCACTATGCTAATATAGCTAGACAACTCATTAGACATATTAGCTTGGTCAATAAGCATCTTATATTTTTAGGGGTTGGCAAGTAATGGGTATCTACTGTTTGGTAGAGGTAAGACCCGTCAGTTGCGATCCATAGTTTGATGTTGAGTTGCGGTCATCAGTATTACCTTTTTCGACAAAAGAGTTCTTGAAAATCGATGTTTATAACAACTGCACGTCCTAAATCTGCTGGTCCACTCAAGCTACGCCTGAAGGAAACGGCTGAACGTATCGTTGGTTCAGGTTGTATTACTCGTGCGGATGAGGATTTTTTATTCTACATCGCTACGTCGGATGAAGTGCTCTCTCCCGTTGAAATTAAGTTGGTGCAGCAAATCCACGATCGCTTACGGATGGGTTTGTTGGAGTTGGTGGAATGATGGGCTAGCTAGAGGCGCTGGTGTAAAAACGTAACGCAAACTGCCAGAATCGCTGTGATAGCCATAGCAGGGCGATCGCCAAACCGAAGGCTGCAAAAAACCACTGATTATCCAATTGGTTGAGTAATGCCTGGGCGGGCACCGTGGTTAGAAAGGCCACAGGAACCACAAAGGTGAAAAAGAGGCGATAACTAGCGGGGTAGGCGATGGTGGGAAAACGCCCCGCTTCTAGCAACCCTCGCAGCACCTCGGTCACATTATAGATTTTGACAAACCAAATGCTGGTTGATCCCAGCATAAACCATAAACTGTAGAGGCTGGCAAAACCACAGAGGATCGGTAAAATACCGGAGCAATAATTTTGGAGGTTGAGGTTTAGTTGCTGGCCTGCATAGCCGATCATCAGTATTCCAAAAATAATGTCAGGGAGTCCCCAAGGGGAGAGGGTACGGGTAGATAGCCAAAACTGAGAACTGATCGGCTTTAGTAGAATGAAATCGAGGGTGCCCTCCTGCACATGGCGGACGATACGATTAAGATTGGGCGCAAGAAAGGTGGCGGCGAACCCTTGCAGCAGGGTAAACATGCCCAACACAATTAAGGCTTCTTCCCAGGACCAGTTTTGAAAGGTGTAGTCCGCTTGATAAAACAGGGAGAGGCTAAATATGCTCCCCACTAATCCGCCTAAGCTGGTACAAAAGGCGATCGCAAAGTTCAGGCGATATTCGAGTTCGGCGGCGATCGCTGCTCCCCAAAACAGCCATAGCACCCGTAGGTATGGGATATATCGCTTCATCGATCGGTTTTCTTGCTTGGGTAACAGGTTCTTAAGGTTTATCGCAGAGCGTATACAGTGGCGTAGTGATGCAACCGGACCAACGAATGTCCAACTGATCTGCTAGCTGATTTAGGAAGTCACTTCTTCGATGGAGGAATCAACGGTTTTTAGGGCATATTCACGAAATCGCTCTAAATCTTGCTGAATGGTTGACTCCACTAGGCGACCTAGAAACCAGCCATCCATAAATGCTAATACCGGAGGGACATCGTAGGCAATGGATAGGCGCACAACACTGGATTCTCCTCGGTCATAAAATCGAATCGCGCCACGATTGGGCAATCCATCTACGGATTCCCAGCGAATGATTTGATGTTCGATGAGTTCGGTAATGCGCGATCGCCAATCAAAGTGAAAGGTACCGGACGCAAAGCGCCACTGGGACAAGCTGGGATCATCTTTCAGAACAGTGACCGAATCAATCCACTTCATCCATCGCGGCATTTGTTCTAAATCGGACCACAATTCCCACACCTTATCAATGGGAAGGTTCACCTCCACTTGGACCCCGTGCTCAAGCCAATTTGCCATTGCTAAACCTCAATCTCAATTCACAACAGAATTATTTCGGAATTAAACCAGATGGATGGACTCAACTGACGGGGGTTGCCGTGGTTTTAGCGGCAAATTGCTGCAAAATCGCCGCTGCCGCCTGTCGCCCCGATAGGGTTGCCCCTTCCATACTATCGATATAGTCTTGCTGGGTGTAGCTCCCGGCTAGGAAGAAGTTGGGGATCGGGGTTTTTTGACTGGGGCGGAAGGGGTCCATGCCTGGAGCCTCGCGATAGAGAGACTGGGCCAGTTTGACAACACTATACCAGGTCATATTCAGGCTACGGGAAGAGGGGAATAGATCGTAGACTTGCTCTAAGACGTGGTGGGCGATCGCCTCATTGCTCTGCTTAATAAACGGATCGCCTGGGGTTAAAACGGCCTGTAACAATGACCCTTCGCCTTCGCGGTAATAATCACTGGGGCTAGTTAACGCTAGGTCCGCAAAACAGGAAAAATCTGCATCGGCGGTATAGAGCAAATTATCGAGGCCAGAACCACAGCAGGCTTGCTTTTGCGCCCGCGCATTCCACATTTCCGTCACCCAGCCATCAAAGCGCAGTTGGACGGTGGCGACAGGCACCGTATCGAGTTGATAAATATTGTCAAACAAGGGCCATTGTCGCCAAGCTTCTGGCAAAAGGCGCTGGATACCGGGCACATCACAGGCACAGACGTAAGCGTCGGCGGTAATGGTTTCGGTGGTGTCGCCTTGGGCGATCGCCAATCCCGTTACCTGAGTCTGATCGCCATTATCTGCAAACATAATCTGCCGCACTTGTCGCCGCAAATGAATCTTAGTATTGTGCTTCTCCAAATAATCCAAAATGGGACGGTGGAGATACTCGTAAGGCGACCCCTCTAACATCCGTAATACAGACGCTTCAGTACGGGTAGCAAAAAATTGGAAGATGGTGAGCATACACCGGGCTGAAATATTGTCGGTGTCGATGAAACCCAGGGCATAGGCGATCGGGTTCCACATCCGTTTCAGACTGCCATTGGACCCACCATGGCTGCGAAACCAGTCGGCAAAGCTGATGTGATCCAAAGCTCGAATGGTTTTCATCGCGCCATCAAAATCCACCAGTCCCCGGACGATGGGACTAGTCCCTAGGGCGAGGGAATTGGAAAGCTTGTCTTGCACCGACAGTTGAGACGTGGTGAAGAAAGCCTTCAGTCCGTTGAAGGGCGCACCCGTCAAAAACCGAAAGTCTAAGGAACCTAACTTGCCCCCTCGGTTGACAAAGGTGTGAATATGTTCCTTGAGGCGCAAGTCCTTGAAGGAGTCAACCTTACGCATCAGTTCAAACAAGTTGTAGTAGCAGCCAAAGAATACATGCAGACCCATTTCAATATGGTTGCCATCTGCATCCACCCAGCTACCCACTTTACCGCCTACAAACGGACGGGATTCAAAAATTTCCACTTCATGACCTGCATCCACTAGCTCTACCGCAGTGGACAACCCCGCCAACCCCGCGCCAACAATTGCGACCCGCATGACCCACCTTCTAATCTTTCGTTCACATATTGTAATAGAACTAGGGCGCAGTCTCAAGCAATAGGTGGTAATTGATGCCAGATATCGGGGGCAGGGCTAGCGGTTGGGTGATCGATAGGAAGCCATTGCTCAACCCCAAAGCCAAGTGCTCTTGAGCTATTAGGCAAGGCTGGAACCATGTAGTTCAAAATAAACTGACGGGCGATCGCCGTTTCAAACACCGACGACCACACCACTTCAAGCTGATATTGCCGACAAAATTGAATGAGCTGGCGGGGGGAACCTGCGATCGCCGCCTTAATCACCACAATTCCCCGCCAACCTTGTTCGTAACAGGCTTGTAATTGTTGTAAGGTGGCCACGGATTCGTCTAGGGCGATCGCCGTCTGAAAGCGGTGACTGAGGGCGAGCAGGTCCGCAAATTGGGCAGGGGGGAGGGGTTGTTCTAAAAATTCAATGGTGGCGTGGTTGGGAGAAGTGAGGCGATCGCACGCCTCTAACCAATAACAGGCGGTATCCCAATCCAAGCCACCGTTGGCATCCAGCCGTAGGGTAGCGGTGGGCGGTAATATCTGAAGTAACGGTTGAAACCACCCTAATTCCTCCGTTACCGGAGCCACCCCAATTTTCCACTTAAAGGTGCGGGTACCCCCTTGCCAAGGTTGTTGCCAGGATTGGAGGGCGATCGCCCCCGTGGGTAATAGATAACAATGGGGAGCACTGGTCTGCGTCATCTCAGAAACCAGCAAAGTTGCCAGGGCCGATTCTATACCAAACTGACAAGCGGGATAGGAATCAGGCATAGCCAGTAGTTGCTCCCCCGTAATCCCTGAAGCCGCCGATCGGGTATGTAAGGTTTTGCACCAAGCCAAAGCCTGTGCCAGGGATTCGCTGCCAAACCAGGGTAACGGCGCAATGTCGCCAAACCCAACCCGCCCCTGCTGATCCACCACTTGAACGATCATGCCTTGGCGCTCCGGCCAAAAACCATATCGAGTTTGTAACGGCACCCGAAACGGCCACTGATACGGTCGATAATTGACCTGATAAACTGAACTAGGAATGCTACGGTTGAGAAGGTCTATCCACTCCATTTACATCAAGACCCACGATTAAAACCTCAAATATAGAAATTATCCCACTGCAATGGTTCAACACCTGCCTAGTACTCCCTAAATCTTCCTTACTGCTAATACCCGAAACAATCCATGATGCCAGAACCTACAACTCTAATCCTGAAAGCGCTCGATTTTGCAGCCCGAAAACATCGCGATCAGCGCCGCAAAGGAAATAATGCAGCACCTTACATTAACCACCCGATTGATCTCGTAACCTTGCTCTGGCAGAAGGGAGGAGTGCGCGATGAAATTGTGATGGCTGCGGCCCTACTCCATGACACCGTGGAAGACACGGATACCAGTTTTGAGGAACTGGAACAGGAATTTGGGGCAGCGGTGCGGCAGGTGGTCTCGGAAGTAACCGATGATAAATCTCTCCCCAAAGCCCAACGCAAACAGTTACAAATCGATCATGCCCCCCATTTATCCCATCGAGCACGCCTAGTTAAACTAGCGGATAAAATCGCGAATCTACGGGATATTTTGACAGCTCCCCCCGCCAACTGGTCCGATGAACGGAAGCTGGAATATGTGGAGTGGAGCAAGCGAGTGGTTGATCCGATCCGGGGTAGCCATCCAGAATTGGAGGCTTTGTTTGACCAGGTGTATCAACAGGGCTTGACCCAATTTAGCCCTCAGGGGCTGGGTTAGGCTCTAACGCGGCGAGAATCTGCTCAATAATTTCTTCGTTTGCCTTGGGAAATGGATAGTCGTTTAGAGTCTGTGGCTCGACCCAGCGCACCTCATCGCATTCTAGGGGTTGGGGTTCGCCAGAAACATAGTGACACCAATGGACATGCAGGGTCACGCGAAAGTGGCTGTAGGCGTGGTTAATCGTGGTAAGGGGTTCACCGACTTGAATGGTAATCCCTAGTTCTTCCTGAATTTCCCGCACAATACAGTCAGCAATTGTTTCCCCCGGTTCAACTTTGCCGCCAGGAAATTCCCACAGCCCTCCCAGCAACCCTTCTGGCCGTCGTCGATCAATCAAAATCTGGCCGTGATCGTTGCAAATAACTGCCACGCCAATGGTTTTATGGGGTAATGGAGGGTTCTTCTCAGTCATGGGGATCTGGGATTGCAAGTGGTGGGTATGGGCTAGACAGTGATGGGTCCAGGGACAGTGGGGACAGTGGGGCGATCGCGGTAAACAGACCGTAGCCCCTAAATCCATAATGGCTTGGTTAAAATCCCTGGGATTTGCTGGGTCTAATAGCCCTTCGGACCAGCGCCACAGGGTTTTGGTCTGACGTTTTAAGGGAGTCGTTAATCCGCCAAGGCGGGCTAAGATCCGCTTTAC
>JAYKIC010000322.1:0-5106 GCA_035284985.1 Leptolyngbyaceae cyanobacterium | reverse complement strand
AATTTCCTATTCTTAAAGAAATTCTCCGTACCTTTGCCCGTGTTGAGCTAATTTATGCCCTAGTTTTATACCCCTTCATCTCCTTGACCGGGCAATGGGGCGATTGGTTGACGATCTATGACTTCCGCGCCTACCCCTATGCCCACATTACCTTAGTGGTGCATATTGTTTTATTAGGGGTACTCTGGCGAGTTAATCAACAGTTAAGCCAGCCCTCAGCCGCCCCGGAAGCCCCACCTGCCGCCGAACTCCTCGAACAGTCCCCGGCCCGCTTCTATCGCAAACAAGTTCGCTTTGGCCTGTCTATTTCCCACTCGACCCTGCCCCCCACCTCCCCCACCGAGGAAAAATTAGAACTCTATTTAGATGTGTTGTATGCCAAACAATGCGAGCGCTTGGCACAACACGCCAAGCACCCCCCTAATCCGGCATTGGTAGAGGCCGATTCATTTGGCATGTTTGTGATTGCATCGGGATTATTGGCCTTTGGGCGACTGGCGGTCGTGCCTGATATTATCAATAACATGCCTAAAACGGGCAACGTCCGCCGTTTGGCCCTAGTCATCCCCGCCCTATTACCGTTACCCGATACTTTGGACCCCCTAACCCACGCCCAAGGGGTTTTAGATTGGCTAAAGGATCACCATGACCAACTCATTTGGGATGCAACGTTGGAGCGGTTTATTACGGTTTGAATCCCGAATCCCAGGGGGGGCATCCGTGGGAGTGGATCAAAATCACGGTAAAGTGATGAGGCTAAATTAATCCTGTCCCATACGCCAAGCGTAGCTAAATCTGCCGTGTCTGATTCCGACTCCAAATCCTCTCCTGTTCCGGTGGCCAAGCGTTCCCTGGCGAATATTGCGGGGATTGTGGCGATCGCCACCCTGATTAGCAAATTCTTCGGTCTATTTCGGCAGCTCGCGATCGCCGCCACCTTTGGGGTAGGACCAGCCGCCAATGCCTACGCCTATGCCTACGTGGTTCCCGGTTTTCTGCTGATTCTACTGGGGGGCATTAATGGGCCATTTCACAGTGCCATGGTCAGCGCCCTAGCCAAGCGGGATAAACAGGACACCGCCCCCCTCGTGGAAACGATGACGACGTTAGTGGGGGCCGCATTATTAATTGTGACCCTGGTGCTGGTGGCGATCGCCCCCGTCATCATCGACTTAGTAGGGCCGGGATTAGCGGATATCGAGAAGGCGATCGCCATCCAACAATTACGCATCATGGCCCCCATCGCCCTGCTCGCGGGTTTGATCGGCATCGGCTTTGGCACCCTCAACGCCGCCGATTTATACTGGTTGCCCTCCATCAGTCCCATTTTTTCCAGCGCCGCCCTGTTGGTGGCGATCGGGATTTTTGCCGTGGCCATGGGAGACACCAACGTCACCAGTCCCAACTATGTCATGATCGGCGGCGCAGTATTGGCGTGGGGCACGGTGGCCGGAGCCGTACTTCAGTGGTTAGCCCAAGTGGTGGCCCAGTGGCGATCGGGTCTGGGCACCTTACGCCTACGGTTTAACTGGAATCAACCCGGCGTGCGGGATGTGTTGAAGGTGATGGCTCCCGCCACCTTTTCCTCTGGCACCTTGCAAATCAATGTATACACCGATTTATTTTTCGCCTCAGCCATTCAAGGAGCCGGAGCCGCCCTCAGTTACGCCAACCTCCTGGTGCAAATGCCCCTAGGCATCATCTCCAACATGATTTTGGTGCCCCTATTGCCCGTATTTTCCCGCCTTGCCGCCCCGGAACACCGGGACGAACTCAAAGCCCGCATTCGTCAAGGCATGATCCTAACCGCTTTGACCATGTTGCCTCTGGGGGCGCTCTTTATCGTGTTGGCCCTACCCATTGTCCGCACGGTCTACGAGCGGGGAGCCTTCTCCAGCGATGCCTCGGCCCTAGTGGAATCCATTTTGGTGGCCTACGGCATCGGGATGTTTGTTTACCTAGGGCGGGATGTGCTGGTGCGGGTATTTTACGGCCTGGGGGATGGAGCAACTCCTTTTCGCGTCAGTGTGGTCAATATTGTGGTGAATGCGGTGCTGGATTATTTGCTGGTGCAGCAATTTGGAGCCGCTGGAATTGTTTATGCTACGGCTGGGGTGAATTTGGTGTCCATGGTGGCCCTACTCTGGTTCCTCGATCGCAAAATTAATGGATTGCCCTGGCGAGCTTGGTCTTGGCCAATTCTGTTGTTGACAGGGGCAAGTGCGATCGCTGGCCTCGCCGCCTGGGGCACTCGCCTGGGACTGGAAAATTGGCTGGGAACGGAGGGATTGCTGGTGCATTTGGCCCAACTGGGGGGGGCTGGATTCGTTGGATTAAGCCTGTTTGGGGCGATCGCCACTCAACTGCGGTTGCCAGAGGTGGATTTGTTTACCCAACGCATCCGTCAAAAGCTACGCCGCTGATATAATACGCCGCTGATATAAATGGAATACCATATCCTAATTACATCGAAATATAACAACCCGGCATGATTAATCTATTCCCCCATGCAACCTATGGACTCAGTAAGTAAGCGATCGCCTAATTTTCGTCAATATCCCTAGTGGTCCCAGGGATCGTTGGCAAGATCTCAATTTGCATTGGGAATCCAGCGCAGGCGGATCAGTAGAGTAATGAAGGTGCCGACGTAGAGCAAGACGAAAACAGGAAACGATTGCTCAATCCAAGTCCAATGAGGCACGGTGAGGTGCATGGTTTCCACCGTTTCAGTGGTGAACAAACGGACGAACCACAATTGAACAAAGGAGTAGCATGGGTCTCCTTGCTTTATGCCGAAACAGTTTGCAGGGCTGGACAGCACCATCAACGCTTGCAGACCTAAAACACAGTAAACCAATGAAGGGGGAAATCGAATAGCGTGCTGCCGTTTCGTAATACCCAGCACTAGCATTATCACTAAGCTGAGACCATGGAGAGGGACAACGAGGGGCAAGTAAAAAATTGCAGCACCAATCGTATTCGCGACTCCGAAGCATAGAACCGTACTGACCACAACATACAAGCTGAACAAGATCGCAAACTGAGGAACACCCATAGCAACTTTGTTGGCTGGTTAAATAATTGGACACAATTGCAGAATTGCGACAGGGTTCATAAAATTGGCGCATTCTGTAGAGGTTGCGAGGCTATCGAATTGTCATAAGCTTAACAGTCATAAGCTTAACAATGATGGCCCATCATTCGTTGCTTCAACCGTTGCGGATCACCGGAATCCACCACCCGCCCGTTTTCCAGCAAAAATGCCCCATCACAATAATCCAATTCATTTAACCGATGCGTAACCCATAGCGCCGCCATATTTCGTTCTTTCACTAATCGCTGCACTTGCGCCACCAAATCAATTTGACTATCCGGGTCCAATAAGGCTGTGGGTTCATCGAGTAACAGTACATTACAGTGACGGGCTAAGGCACCCGCGATCGCAATGCGTTGCTTTTGACCCCCACTCAGGGCATAAATGGGTCGGCGTTGTAAATGCTGCAACTTGACCGCATTCAGGGCTTCCTGCACCCGGTCCTGGGTTTCGGCCAGGGAAAGCTGCTCATCTACTAAGCCGAAGGCCACATCGGCCCCCACCGTCGGCATCACCAACTGGTGATCCGGATTTTGAAACACAAACCCCACTGGGGGCAACAACTGAATAGTCCCCCCGTGGGGACGGGACAAGCCCCCCAACAGCCGCATCAAGGTAGACTTGCCACTTCCATTTGTCCCCAATAGCATCCAAAATTCGCCCTTGGGTACGGATAGGGAACAGCCATTCAAAATCGTGGTTTCCTCCGTCCAAGCAAACCGCAGGTCATCCACGACGATGGCTGGACGGGCAGTAGGGGAGGCGATCGCTGGGTCTTGCTCTATCATTGGCTCTCGCCTAGGCTTCAAGCAGCGCCGCAAAACCAGGGGGTTTACCCGTAGGTGAAATACCCGATTTCTCCGTAAGCTGAACCGCTGAAATCTCTGCCACCACGACACCAATGGTCTTTCCATCCATCTTTTCACAGGTCAGTTCCAATACCTGAGGTTGTTGCGATCGCAACGCATTCAGCACTTGGTTATAAACGGCTTGGGCATCGGCCTCTTCTTTGCGTTGCACCGAAAGGCTGACGGGAGAATGCTTCAAACTAATATCTATGGTGTACATACAAAATCCAAACGTAGGATAACTTTACTACTGTCATGGGTAAACCCCCACTCCATATTAAACTGTCTGCCGCAGCAGAACAGGAGAATTCCGTCACAGAACCCCTATCCCCCATTGACCCGGATCAAATCCAGGCACCATCCCCTATCGCCATCCATTTCTGAACCCACCACCTGATAAAAATGAGAAAAGACAGTAACGAATATTCACAAAAGGAATATTGTCCCCCCTTACAGCAAGCTAGTCCGGCCAGGATTTGTAAAGAAATTAAGGAAGCTACCCAGCAAATTTAGAAAGCCTATTGTATAGTAAAGAAAAGTAACGTAAGGTCGCATTTCTCATAAATGTATGTACGCGGTGCCCATCTCGTCGAGGGGGAACCGTTGCGACCCTTAATAACTGTGGCGTGTACGGGTATCTGTTGCCTGTCACGCTTGTACTAATTCTCTATTTTGGAGACTAATAATATGACCGTAGCAATGGGACGGGCGCAGGCCCAGCGAGGATGGTTCGATGTCCTCGACGACTGGCTTAAGCGCGATCGCTTCGTATTTGTCGGCTGGTCTGGTTTGTTGTTATTCCCCTGCGCCTACATGGCCATCGGGGGCTGGCTAACTGGAACCACCTTTGTAACGTCTTGGTATACCCACGGGTTGGCCTCTTCCTACTTGGAAGGGTGCAACTTCTTGACGGTTGCCGTTTCTTCCCCCGCCAATAGCATGGGTCACTCCCTGCTGTTCCTGTGGGGACCAGAAGCCCAGTGGGATTTCGTCCGCTGGATGCAGATTGGTGGATTGTGGAGCTTTGTGGCCCTTCACGGTGCCTTCGCCCTGATCGGCTTCATGCTGCGTCAGTTTGAGGTGGCTCGATTGGTGGGTCTGCGTCCTTATAACGCGATCGCCTTCTCCGCACCAATTGCCGTATTTGTATCGGTATTTTTGATG
>JAYKIC010000321.1:0-3331 GCA_035284985.1 Leptolyngbyaceae cyanobacterium | reverse complement strand
TGCCCAACTCTGGCAAATCATACACCCGCTTACGGATGTCCATAAACCGCATGGCCAAGCCGTCAAAGTCCACATCAGGATGCTCGTACATCAACCACATGATCTTGGCCGCATCCATGGGCGACCCACCCCCGAAGGCAATTAGCACATCGGGCTGGAAGTGATTGATTCGATCCAACCCTTTATGCACTGTGGATAGGCTGGGATCGGGTTCCACATCATAGAAAGTGTCGTGTTCGATGCCTAAATCATCCAAGGCATCCACGATGGTACGGGTCATGCCCATGTCGTATAGAGGCTTGTCGGTGATGATGAAAGCCCGTTGCTTCCCGGCTAAATCCGCTAGGGCGGTGGGAATACAACCATACTTGAAGTAGATTTTTGGAGGTACCCGGAACCACAGCATATTCTCCCGGCGCTCGGTGACGGTTTTGACGTTGAGCAAGTGCTGAACCCCAACGTTTTCTGATACAGAGTTGCCCCCCCAAGTGCCACAACCTAGGGTGAGGGACGGATCGAGCTTAAAGTTGTACAAGTCCCCGATCGCCCCCTGGGAGGATGGGGTATTGATTAGCACCCGTGAGGTGTCCAGTTCATGTTCAAAGTGGGCAATCCGATCGGTGTTAGCGGGATTGGTATACAACACTGAGGTGTGGCCCCGTCCGGCAAAGTTCACCAAGTCCTTCGCTGTTTGCACGGCTACCTTAAAGTCAGGCACCCGATATAGGGCCAAAATAGGAGAGAGTTTTTCGTAGGACAGGGGTTCATCCAAGCCCACTTTGCTGACTTCGCCGATCAAGAGCTTGGTCCCTTCCGGTACGTCGAGTTGGGCCAGGTTGGCCAATTCTTTGACCGATTGGCCGACGATCCCGGCATTCAAGCGCCCATTTTTGAGGATGATCCCGGAAACCCGTTTCTGTTCTTCGGGGTTAAGAATGTAGGCTCCCCGTTTGATAAACTCGGCTTTGATGGCATCGTAGGTGGTTTCAGTGGCGATCGCCGACTGTTCCGAGGCACAAATCATGCCATTATCAAAGGTCTTACTCAGCAGAATCGAGCTAACGGCCATCTGAATATCCGCCGTTTCATCAATGACCGCTGGCGTATTGCCCGCGCCCACACCCAAGGAGGGATGGCCCGACGAATACGCCGCCTTCACCATGCTAGGACCACCTGTCGCCAAAATCAGCTTGGTGGTCTCGTGCTGCATCAACGCCTGGGACAATTCCACCGTGGGTTCATCAATCCAGCCGATGATATCCTCCGGCGCACCCGCCTGAACCGCTGCCTCTAGCACCACCCGTGCCGCAGCAATGGTGCAGCCTTTGGCCCTAGGGTGGGGAGATACAATAAGGGCGTTGCGGGTTTTGAGACACAGCAACGCCTTAAAGACAGCGGTGGAGGTAGGGTTGGTTGTCGGTATGATGCCCGCGATCACCCCCAAGGGTTCGGCTACTTTCTGGATACCGTAGTGTAAATCTGAGGAAACCACGCCACAGGTTTTCTCATTTTTGTACTTGTTGTAGATATATTCCGAGGCAAAGTGATTTTTGATCACCTTGTCTTCGATCACCCCCATGCCCGTTTCGGCAACGGCGTGCTTGGCTAGGGGAATCCGGGCGTTGTTGGCCGCGATCGCCGCCTGCTTAAAAATCCGATCCACTTGCTGTTGACTAAAGGTGGAATAGATTTCTTGAGCCGCTTGCACACGAGCAATCAATTGTTCGAGTTCTTGAGCATTTGTAATTGTCATAGAATCCTTATCTCTCTGCTAGAGGGGGACAGATTTTATCAGCACAGGAGCTGAGGCTGAGGGCTTACAGATGGGTAGAGCAACAGATAGGTGAAGAAACGGTGGTTGATCCAGGGTTGCTAAAACGACTATTAGTTTAGGAATTTTAGCGGGTGCTCCCCCTCCGCAACAGGGTTTATCCACACCCATTAAATGGGCATTAGCTGTTGGAGTGGAAAAATTGGGTTGCACCATTCTGGAGTGACGATTCTAATGATGTAGGCATTCAATTGGCATAACCCATTAGAACAACAAAAATGGCTAGGACTGTGCGCGTTAAGCCTTAACCCGTCATTGTTTATACCTGGCTCGTTTATACATGGCTCGTTTATACATGGCCCAAACCACTACCTGTTCAGGTGCGATGCAATTCGGCCACGGTGCAATCAGCCATGATCAATTAGGCCATAATGCCAGTAAGAGATTGAGCCATTACCTCAGCGGTCACATCAGCCATCGCTTTGACAACAGTTAATCCCCGTTGGCGAAATTG
This sequence comes from Leptolyngbyaceae cyanobacterium, assembly GCA_035284985.1. Lineage (GTDB taxonomy): Bacteria > Cyanobacteriota > Cyanobacteriia > CAKZMO01 > CAKZMO01 > JAAHGY01. The sequence continues at coordinate 1,046 of JAYKIC010000321.1, read as the reverse complement.
GGAACAAACTCGCTCCACTAACTCATCGGAGGGTGGAGGAATATGTTTAAGAGTATAGTCATACCCTAAAGCCTCCCATTTGGCGGTTCCCATTTGATGAAACGGTATGACCTCAACTCGTTCCACGTTCTCCAGGGGGGCCAAAAAGCTGGCTAAATTATCCACGTTTTCTTTGGGATCAGTCAAACCAGGGATTAATATAAATCGAATCCATGTAGGTTTGCCGATGTTATTAAGATATTGGGCTAGTTGTAAGGTTGGCTCCAAGGATACACTGGTGAGATGGGTATATAATTGGGGGTCAAAAGATTTGATATCTAGTAATACCAAATCGGTATATTGCACTACATGTTTGGCACTGTGGGAGTTGGCATAACCGGATGTGTCCAAAATCGTAGGGATTTCAAGTTTTTGGCAATTCCATAATAAATCGGCTACAAATTCTGGCTGAAATAATGGCTCTCCACCTGTTACCACTACGCCACCACCGGGCGCTTGTAAGTCAGCTTGATAACGCTGAATATCCTTCAGGAGGTTATCTACCGTGGTAATATGGCCATCACAAATTTCACGGCAGTCGGGGTTGTGGCAATAGAGACAGCGCAGCGGACAACCTTGGGTAAACACGACGTAACGGGCACCTGAACCATCAACAGTTTGGCTGACTTTGGTAGAGTGAATCCGTCCAGCCACATGGGCTTTTGGCAACGGATGGTGGGGAATGAAGGTTGGATGATGGCTAATGGATAACATGACGATGACCAGGATGGTAGATGGCGAAGAGATAAGAGAGTTAAAAGTCTCTCTCAGGTACTCAGTAAATTAATCATAAGCAACGTATCGGAAAAGCAAACACCCAGGAGAGATGCCCCTAGCCTTCAATCTCCTAACACTTCACTACTAGAACACATTAGCAACCTTATGATTTGTGGGCTTGGATTCAAATCAGCGATCGCCAATTTGCCTTAACCGTTACATTGTGAATTTGGTATCACCACTTTGTAGATTGTGGCTTTTACATTGTGGCTTTTACATTGTGGCTTTGG
>JAYKIC010000320.1:0-6988 GCA_035284985.1 Leptolyngbyaceae cyanobacterium | reverse complement strand
ATTATGTTCAGCAGGTTTATTAATGAACGCACATTAAAAATTAATGAAGCCAAACTTATTCAAGAAGTTAAGAATAAATCTCAAGCCTTTGCATTGAAAAATGAAGATTTACAACAACGGCTGACGGAGCAAAAAAATGACAGCCATGATCCCTGGCAAGTGTGTTGTGGACACGATTTGGTAGAAATATTATCCCTTGGCTTACGCAAAGCTCTTGGCTCTGCCAAGGCTTCTGAGGTTGAACCAAGTAGCCTTGAACGTAATTTACGGTTGGCCTATGAGGAAACGTACTTTTGTAAAACGCGGATTTACTTATCTATTTGTTTATGGGAACGCAACAATCAGCCATTTAAAATTTTACGAAGTCATATCTAGCTCGATATCAATCATTCTCCCAAGTCTGTAAATGTACCATTTCTAAGTGGGGATGAGGTGGAAAAACTGCAACGGCGGTGGGGCGATCTGAGGGTTGGTGGGGCGATCGCCCCTACCATTTGAGACAGTTAAACCGATCACCAAGGCCCCTAGAAAACCGGGATCTAAGCTAATATCTGTCAACCACCAATTGGGTCCAATCGACATTTGGGTGTGGGTGTGGGCCGATGTGGGGGTCAGCAGAGTCGCCGGAATGTCTTCTAATCCGGCTAACCCATCCCCCGTGGCTTTTAGATAGGCTTCCTTGCGAGTCCAGCCTCGGAAAAAGACCGCTTCTTGCTGGGCGGGTGGCAAATTTTGGATGACGGCATATTCCTCATGGAAGAAAAACCGTTGGGCTAGGCCAGTGACACTGGAGACAGGGCGAATGGATTCAACATCGATTCCGACGGGGCGATCGCCACTCACCGCATACAGGGCGATTCCAGCGGCATGGCTAAGATTGAAATAGACAGGGGAATGGGAGGCTGGCGGAACGGCAGGACTGACTAAAAAAGGTTTGCCGCGATCGCCATAGCTGAACTCTAAACTGGCCGGGGATTGTCCGGTATAGGCAGCTAAAATCAGACGTAAAAATCCCCGCGCCACAACAAAGTGGTGACGGTGATGATCGAAGCGAAACCGGGCAGCCCGATCCCGTTCATCTAGGGACAGATAGGTATACAGTTCAGTCCTCACCGATTCAGTACAGTCGAGGTCAACCCGCCACACCTGCACACCATTCGGGCACCCATCAAGACAATTGAGCGCGTGGGGCATATGCCATTGTCGAAGTTGCCACGGAGATTGTTCGGGCATGGTTTCTCAGATAGATAGCTCTCAGATGGATATAAGATGAAGTAAGACGCTACATTGAATGATGATTGATTGTCCCACTAGAAACGTGCCTCAGCATCTACCCTCGGTGCAGGTTTTGATCGGACTCAACAAGGCGATCGCCCTCTGCGCTTCATCTTGCACATTTATATTCTGTAGGGAAACTTAAAGTTTTGATAGCCTACCCCGAAACCCCCTTGATAAATCTCTTTAGAGGTATCAGGATATACAAAAAGTAAGAAAATATGGTGTCATCCCCAAAGGTTTAATCAAAAAATAACAACTCTGGGGAGTCTATCGCTGAAACATCGATAAAACAAGTTAATCCCCCACAATGCTTGTTTCTAGACCCTTACATTGACTCAAAATTTTCTAAACCCTAGTCTACTTCCCTGTTGATATGAACTCCGATATCTTAAAGCCGTCGATTACTCTCGCTGAGTTAAATCGGCTAAGTGCCTTTTGTCAGTACGCGATTTTAGACACTGGACCGGAAAAAGCCTTTGATGAGCTAACCCAACTAGCAGCTACGCTGTGCCAGGTTCCCATTGCCCTAATTAGCTTGGTTGATCATCATCGTCAATGGTTCAAATCCAAGGTTGGCCTTGACGTTTCCGAAACACCGCGTGAGGTATCCTTTTGCACCCATGTCGTGCAATCGGCCCATATGCTTATTGTTGCGGATACCTCAACCGATCCGCATTTTTCCACCAATCCGTTAGTCCTGGGTGAACCCTACATCCGGTTTTATGCAGGTGCGCCTCTGATCACACCAGAAAATGAGGTGCTGGGAACCCTGTGCGTGATTGATGTGGTACCACGCAGGTTAACCCCTGAACAAATTCAATCCTTAGAGGTGCTTAGTCATCAGGTGATGACCCAACTGGAACTGCGGCGTAAGTTACGTGAGGCGGATCAATTAATGGAAGCCGCCCAGCAACGGGAACAAGTGCTACAGCAAGAGGTTCAGGTGCGGCAGCAGGCAGAAGCCCAAAAGCAAATGCTCCTGCATCAACATCAGCGGGCTGCGGCGAAACTAGCCCAAAAAACCTACACCCTTAACCGCTTCAATATCCATCTAAAACAATTACATTGCCTGAGTACGAAGAACTATGGCAGTTTCGATGATTTATGTACCGACTATTTGCGGGTAGGTTGTCTAATTCTGGGCTGTCCAACGGGCATCATTAGTCGGATTGTGGATCAATGCTATAGGATTATTGCAATCCAATCCCCCCTGCCTGGTTTGCAGGGGGGGGATATCTTCAGGCTGGCTGATACCTACTGCGCCAAAGTGATCACACAATCCCGCACCGTTGCTTATACCCATGTGGGGGAAATAGCAGCCATGAGGGGCCACCCCTGCTATCAAAATTTGGGCTTAGAAACCTATATTGGTACGGCAATTTGGGTGAATGGAGCCATTTATGGCACGCTAAATTTCTCTTCCACGGAGCAGCGCGATCGCAATTTTACGGCCCAGGAACAGGAAATCCTAGAATTGATGGCAGCCAGCATTGGCAAATTTATCGCCATCAACCAAGCGGAGGCGCAAATTCGTCAACAGGCTGAAACGTTAAGCACAACGTTGCAGGAATTAAGGGCGGCCCAGGCGCAGATTGTCCAACAGGCCAAAACATCAAGCTTGGGAATTTTGGCGGGGGGGGTGGCCCATGAGATTAATAACCCCATCAATTTCATTGGCGGCAATCTCAAATATCTGCAACGGGCCTTTGATGATTTGGTCGAGTTTATTTCGCTGTATCAAACCCATGATTCGAGTTATCGGGACGAGTTACAGCGACGCTTTGCTGATCTGGATTGGGAGTTTCTCCAGCAGGATTTGCCCAATCTGTTTGATTCAATCCATACGGGAGTCGATCGGGTTCAGGGCATTGTTTCGGCGCTACGGACCTTTGTGCGCCTGGATGAAACGGGGCTGAAGCCCATTGCCTTACACGATAGTTTGGATAATACCCTGTTGTTACTCCAACATCGATTACATGGGGCACCGGACTATCCTGAAATCGATGTGATTCGGTGCTATGGCGAGTTGCCCTTGGTTGAAGGCTACCCAGGGGCACTGAATCAAACATTTATGAATCTTTTGACCAATGCGGTTGATGCGATCGCCCATCGCGTCCAGCAACAAACCCAACAAGGTGGCCTACCCCACCCCGGTCAGATCGGGGTGAGGACCAGGCAACTTGATTCGGGATGGGTTGAAGTGGCGATCGCCGATAATGGTTCCGGCATTGATCCAGCGATCCGGCCCCATATTTTCGATCCCTTTTTCACCACTAAACCTGTGGGTGCTGGAGCCGGATTGGGGTTAGCCACCAGCTATCAACTGATTGAACAACATGGAGGGATGCTGCAATGCAACCCCAGAGAAGACGGCACCGAATTTGTGATCCAGATTCCGGTCAAACAAGGTGAGCCATGAGATTGGCCATCGATTTGAGGGTTCAAGTGATAGGGTGAAAATTGTCCATCCGGTTGGCCATCGATTTGATGATTCAAGTGATAGGGTGAAAACAGGCAGATGCCAACAGACCCACCCCGATAGAAGTGCGATCGCCCATGACTACCCCTCGACTGTTAATTATTGGCCTAGACTGCATGGAACCCTCCCTGGTGTTCGAGCGGTGGCGATCGGATTTACCCAATCTGTCCCGACTGATGGAGCAGGGCAGTTATGGGCGAATGGAGAGCAGCATTCCCGCCATCACCGTTCCCGCGTGGAGCTGCATGATGAGTGGCCGAGATCCAGGAGAGTTAGGGATCTACGGCTTTCGCAATCGGCGCGATCGCCAGTACCATAGCATGGCGATTTCCGATGGTCGAGCCGTCAAAGTACCCCGGCTCTGGGACATTTTGGGCGATCACGGCTGGCGTGTAGCAGTACTTAGTGTTCCCGGCACCTCCCCCCCCTACCCGGTCAACGGTTCCCTAATCTCCTGCTTCCTCACCCCCTCCACCGACGTGCCCTTCACCCATCCCCCCGAATTAGGCAACACCATCAAAACATGGATGCCCGATTTTATGCTGGATGTGCCCCAGTTTCGCTCTGACGATAAGCAGCGGATTTTAGATAATCTCTACCAACTGTGTGACCAGCGATTTACCCTCGCCACCAAGCTGATAGTGCAAGATCAACCCGATTTTCTGATGCTGGTGGATATGGGAGTCGATCGCATCCACCACGCCTTTTGGAAGCCCATGGACCCCACCCATCCCCAATACGAACCCGATTCCCCCTTTGCCACCGCCATCCATGACTATTACTGCCATGTAGATGCCCAAATTGGAGCCTTACTCCGCCACTGCGATGACGATACAGCGGTGCTAGTGGTATCCGACCATGGTGCCCGTCCGCTTATGGGCGGCATATGTATTAATGAGTGGCTGATGGCCCATGGGTACTTGACCCTGAAGCAGGTGCCCGATGAACCCACCTCCCTAGAGCAAGTAGAAGTGGACTGGAGCCAGACCCAGGTGTGGGGGGCGGGGGGATACTACGCCCGAATTTTTCTCAATGTTCAAGGGCGGGAACCGGAGGGCACCATTTCCATGGCGGATTATGGTGCAGTGCGATCGCGCCTAGAAGCCCAACTTAAAACCCTCACCGATCCCCAGGGTCGCCCCCTATCCGTCAAGGTATACAAACCCCAAACCATCTATCAGCGAGTGCGGGGAATGGCTCCTGATTTAATAGTTTATTTTGATGATTTAGCTTGGCGATCGGTGGGAAGTGTCGGCATTGGCTCCATTCATACCACCAATAACGACACCGGACCCGATGATGCCAATCACGCCCCCTTTGGGCTGATGATCTTCCATGACCCCACCCGGCCCCAGAACGGCCAAATGCTGGAAGGGACTACGTTATATGACATTTTACCTACCCTCTTGCATCGCTACGACATCCAGCCCCCCCCTGGCCTCAGGGGACACATCCTGGGATTGTGATCGTTCAGATACTCATTAGTGAGACAAATCACAAATGTAACCAGGTTGTTACATCTTCCGGACATCCCCCTGCAAATTAGAGATAATAAAGTAAATATAAATTTTAGTATTTTTCAATACACTCCCATTACTGTTTTGTCATCGTTCTAGCCCTAGGAGAAATGGCTCAAAGCTTGATTTTGCCTGTATTACGGCCTTCAATCTGGCCTTGTTTAAAAACTTTACTTTAATCCATCGTGATATCACTGATGCTTAATCCATCTCCTCAATTTGCCCGGTATCCGACCGAGCGTGCGTTGCACCGTCGTGCCCTTGCACAGGTGATTGCCAAAATTCGAGAATCCTTGGATCTACAGACAATTTTGCAAACAACAACGGTTGAGGTCCGTCAACTGCTCAATGTCGATCGGGTAGGGGTGCTCCAGCTTGACGAAGCCAATGGATGGGACAGCGGTGAATTTGTGGCAGAGTCAGTGTTGCCCAAGTTTGATGCCGTGCTAGCCAAGCGAGTATATGATCACTGTTTTGGCCAGGAGTATGCCGCCGCCTACGCTGCGGGGCGGATTCATGTAATGACCGATGTCCAAACGGCGAATATCAGCGAGTGCCATCGGAATATTTTGACCCAATTTCAGGTCAGGGCTAATTTACTGATGGCCCTACACTCAGGGGATAAGCTTTGGGGGTTACTGTGTATTCATCAATGTTCGGAACCACGCCAATGGCAACCGTTTGAAGTGGATTTTGTCTGTCAAATTGCCGAACATTTGAGTGTGGCGATTCAACAGGCAGAGTTACTCACCACAGCCCACCAAAAGACCCAGGAGCTAGCGGCGACGGTGGAACATTTACAGCGGGTGCAGCTACAGCTAATCCATGCGGAGAAAATGAGTACGCTAGGTCAGTTAGCCGCTGGGGTGGCCCATGAAATTAACAATCCCATCAATTTTATTACGGGAAATCTTAACTACGTTCAAAGCTATGTGCAACAGTTGGTCAAAATGTTGCAGATCTACAAACGCCATTGTCCCCATGGCATTGCCGAGGTGGAGGAGGCGATCGCCACCTTAGATGTAGCATTTCTCACGGAAGATTTGCCTTCGATGCTACAATCGATGTCCCATGGGGCTGAGCGCATTGAAAATATTGTTCGGACCCTCAAAAACTTCACCCGCCTGGATGAATCAGGGATGAAGTTAGTGGCCATTAACCAGAATTTGGATGATGTACTAGCCATGATCAAACATCGGCTAGCCGCCCAACCCCATCGACCAGCCATCCAAGTGCAAAAAACCTATGGTAAGTTGCCCCCCGTTCCGGCCTTACCTGCGGCGCTCAACCAGGTGTTTATGAACATCATCGTGAATGCCATTGAAGCGATTGATGGCCGAATGACGGCCCCCGGCCATTCGGATCAACTCTGTGTGCGGCCTGACTGTCCGGGAACATTTGCCGATAGTCAACCTCAAATTGATATTACGACTGACTTTAACTACGACCACATCATTGTCACGATTACGGATAATGGGCCATCTATTCCCACGGTGATTTCCAGCAAAATGTTTGAACCCTTTTTCTCCACGAAACCCATTGGTCAGGGTACGGGGATGGGGTTAGCCATGAGCCGCCATATTGTGGCCTTCCACCAAGGTACGTTGCAATATAGCCTGACGGCTAATCAATTTCCCCTTTTTCGGATTGAGCTACCCGTGGAACCCGTCCCATTTAACCATATAAAACTGTAGGGTGCGTTCCTATCGCTGAC
>JAYKIC010000319.1:0-4725 GCA_035284985.1 Leptolyngbyaceae cyanobacterium | reverse complement strand
GAACGCCAGATCTCGCTTTCATAATGAAACCTTTGTCACTTTACTGCTTGGAACTCGGTAAACAACAATGAGTCCCGCTGAATCCAGTCCCCATTCTGCCTATTCTGATCCCAAGGTGAAGTTGTTTTCTCCGGCCCGTTGTCAGACGGGATTGGAGGATGGCGATCGCCCCTTATCGCTCGACCCTGCCGAATATATCCGGCGGTTAGAAAAAGAAAATCGGACCCTGAAAAAAAAGTTACAGCGTTCGGAAACCGAGCGGCTTGATCTAGAACAAACCTACGAAGCCAGGGAGGATAACCTCCACAAAGTTATTCAAGAACTAGAACAGACGAAACTCCACCAAGAAAACCAACACCAAGAGTTAGACAAAGCGTTCAAGCAATTGCAAGCCATGCAAAGCAAATTGGTAGAAGCAGAAAAGATGTCTGCATTGGGGGTCTTAGTAGCGGGGATTGCCCACGAAATTAATAATCCCATTAGTTTTATCCACGGCAATGTAGATTGTGCAAGTTCATATATTCGTAGTTTGGTGAATTTGGTCAAGCTCTATCAACAGTCCTATCCCACCCCTTCAGATGAGATTCTCAGATATCAGCAGGATATTGATCTAGAATTCGTTCTAGACGATATTTTGGCGCTCCTGAAATCCATGCGTTTGGGGAGCGATCGCATTAGTCAAATCGTCCTAGGGTTACGTAATTTTTCCCGCCATGACGAATCGGAACTAAAGGAGGCGAATATTCACCAAGGCTTAGATAGTACCCTGATGATTTTGCAGCACCGTCTGCGGCAAAATGGTCCTAATCCCACCATTGAGGTCCAAAAAGACTATGGTAAAGTGCCTAATATTCCCTGTTTTGCTGGACAACTGAACCAGGTGTTCATGAATATTTTAGTCAATGCCATTGATGCCCTACGGGGTAATGGCAATGATCAGGATGCCGATAGACAACAGGTGCCTAGTCCTTGGATTTGGATCAAAACCAGTTTGACAGCGGATAACATGGTTGCCATTCGCATCGGGAACAACGGCCCCCATATTCCGGCATCGGTTCAATCACGATTGTTTGATCCCTTTTTTACAACAAAACCCGTCGGGAAAGGAACGGGGCTGGGGCTATCCATTAGTCATCAAATTGTGGTTGAACGTCACCATGGGCGACTGACCTGCCAATCCTCTTGCGGTCAAGGCTGTGAGTTTTTGATTGAACTGCCCCTATCTCCTGACGTTGACCTGTGAACGGTATCCTGTGCAATGTATTTTTCGTCTCCTGCTCAGAATGTGCCTGTGAATGTCCCAGCAACAGGGGCGGTTTCTCCCCCAAGGGCAACGGTAACAGATGCCGCCTACCTGTTAGTGATCCATGGCAGTCGTGATCCACGCCCTTTAACTGCGGCCCAACAGCTTGCCGACCAAGTCGCCCAGCAGTTATCTGCATGGGTTTCGCCCTTGCCCCTGGTTGAAGTCGCTTGTTTGGAACTGGCTGCGCTGCCCCTGCACCAACAAATTATGGCGTTTGGCGATCGCGCCCTGCAAGCGGGGTACACCACCCTCGTCATCGTCCCGTTATTTCTATTACCCGGTGTGCATGTTTGTGAAGATATTCCAGAGGAAGTGGCGATCGCCCAAACGATGCTTTCCCAGGGGATCACGGTACAATTGCATCCCTATTTAGGCCAAGCGATTGGCATGGGGGATATGGTGGCTCGTCAATTACAGCCCATCGCCCAGGGAACCCAGGACACCCCGACCACGCCGATACTCTTGGCCCATGGAAGTCGGAGACCGGGGGGAAATCAACCCATTGAGGCGATCGCTAGCCAAATGACTGCGATCCCCGCTTACTGGGCGGTTTCACCCACCCTAGACGAGCAAATCCACCAACTAGCCCAACAGGGCATTCGCCATATTACCGTCCTCCCCTACTTTTTGTTCCCTGGTGCCATTACCGATGGGATCGCCGAGAAAATTGGTGAAATGGGCGATCGCTATCCCCATCTCACCCTTGCATTGGGGCAGCCATTGGGCCATTACCCTGAAATGGTTTCCCTATTAATAAGCCATCTCACCCGATCCACCAACCGGGAAAATAGTATGGAGTAATACACCATGACTAAACCATTCCTCTAAAATACAACACTATGCTGTTGGGCCATGTTAAAGTGGCGTTCTGCTGTTGTCTACTCCTAGGGAGTATCCCATCTATGCAAGGTTCAACTCAAACGGTTTGTGGCAAGGTCTATCTGGTGGGGGCAGGGCCAGGTGATCCAGGATTGCTAACACTCAAAGGGAAGGCGCTGTTGGAACATGCGGATGTGGTGTTGTACGATGCGTTAGTCAGTCCGCCTATTTTAGGGATGATTAACCCCAAAGCAGAAAAAATCCACGCGGGTAAACGACAAGGGCGACACTCGATGCGACAAGCCGATACGACCCAACTGCTAATTGAGAAAGCCCAAACCCACGCGGTGGTCGTTCGCTTGAAAGGCGGTGATCCGTTTATCTTTGGCCGGGGTGGGGAAGAAATGGAAGACTTAATTCGAGCAGGAGTGCCCGTAGAAGTGATTCCTGGCATTACCTCCGGGGTGGCGGCTCCAGCCTATGCAGGCATTCCCCTCACCCACCGTAACTATAGTTCTTCAGTAATTTTTGTTACAGGCCATGAGGCGACTGGGAAATATCGACCTCAAGTGAATTGGACCGCGATCGCCCAAGCGGCTGAAACCATCGTGGTTTATATGGGCGTTCAGAATTTACCCCACATCCTAGGGCAACTCATCGCCGCCGGACTAGCGGCTGAAACTCCCATTGCCCTAGTCCGTTGGGGCACCCGACCAGAGCAGCAAGAACTCATAGGTACCCTTAGCACCATTATCGATCAGGTTGAAACCGTGGGATTTGAAGCGCCCGCGATCGCCGTCATCGGTCAGATTGTCGATCTCCACAGTATTCTCGCTTCAGCTCCACCAACCCAAATCCCGCAAGTTTTCGGATTGGTCCGAAATGAGAATTAGTATAAAATATTCATAAAGAATGGTGACAGACTGACCAGACTGGCCAGTCTGGCTTAGCAGTCAGGATGCCAATTTTCGGACAGGTCTAATGGTGATCTCTGACTTAGCTGCGGCAGCGTGAAATTCCCCTAAGTTAAGGCTGGAAAGGCATGTCTCCCATTGCCATGCGGAATTTCAGCGTAGAGCGCTGTATTTTTGTGGATAGGTAGAGGTTGTTAGTGAGTGGGTTAAACTATTATGGCGAGTGCGGGTGGGCGGGCCATTCTTTTTGTAGACGGGTATAACATCATCGGGACCTGTCCCCGACTGGCAAAACAGCGCGATCGCCACGGATTTGATGCCGCCCGTCACCGCCTCAGTGAAGATCTAGCGGGTTATAGCGCCTTCAAAGGCTATCAAACCAAGCTCGTCTTTGATGCCTACCGCCAAGGCACTCCATCCCGTGAAGAATCGGTTACAGATACCCTCCATATTTGTTATACCCATCCCCACCAAACGGCTGACAGCTACATTGAGCAAGCCTGTGCCCAGTTTCGCCATGATTTTCGTAAGTTTTCCCATCGCTTAATCGTGGCCACCTCCGATCGAGCACAGCAGCTTACGGTAGTTGGCTATGGTGCTGAATGGATGTCCGCCCAACGCCTGCTACTCGATATTCGCCAAGTTAAAGAGCAGGTGCGCCGGAAAAAGCGATCGAGTCTGGGGCACTCAAAACGATTTTTGGCGAGCCGCCTAAAACCCGATGTGCAGCAGCAACTAGAGCAGTTGCGACGACTGTAACGTAACTTCAAAAAAATAGTGCATTAGGGCTTGCCAAACCGTTGTTAATGCTATTACTATAAAAAAAGTGATCCTCAGTAGCTCAGTGGTAGAGCGGTCGACTGTTAATCGATTGGTCGCAGGTTCGAATCCCGCCTGAGGAGTTTTATTGATAGCACCTAATATGTGAACTCAGAGATCTGTCCCCTAGGAATTTACTAAGGTTAGGACGGTGGCTGCACCCACATACCCCACATACCTGTTTAGCGCTTAAACCACTGGCGGTTCAAACCGCATCTAATGTCAGTAAAGTCCACCGACGCATTTTCAGATGGGAGCAAAATCCTGATACAGTTTTTTATGCAGTGTAGGGAAATGGCGTGAGTACCCTCTAGCTTTCATCCTTGGGCGATGGATAAATGACCTGGCTGAAACGGGGAATCTTCGGAGAAGGGGAGTATAATCGCACAAGATTCTAAACCCGATTCTCGTTGGGAATGTTGCGGTTGAGAGCACGGTTGAGAGCATGGTTGAGAGCATGGTTGAGAGCACTTCAGCCCTCAACCGACGCAGGGCTTTAATGTAATGTCTAGGACTAGCTAACCACTGGGGAAAACGGTGATGGATAAAAAACCGTGTCAGGGCTTATCGTTGATGGTGTTGGGGCTAATGACGGTGGGGGCACTGCTAGGGGGAGCGGTCAGGCGATCGCCCCCAGCCCAAGCTTTCCCAACCCAAATATTTCCCTGGCTGTCCCGTTTGGGTCCGGTTCCCAGCCATTCCCCGTTATTGGCCAATCTACAATTATCCCGGCCCGATAAGGTCGAGCCAGGTACCGTCGTGCGGATTGATGGTAGTGACACCATGGTGGTGGTCAACGACTACCTTAAGCAAGGGTTTGAAGCTGCTTATGGGGATACCCAAATTGAGGTGATGAATCGCGGCTCC
>JAYKIC010000318.1:0-5493 GCA_035284985.1 Leptolyngbyaceae cyanobacterium | reverse complement strand
AATTGACTAGATTCTCGACAAGACTTCGTTCAGCAAATTCATGCCTTGACCTATGCCAAGCACTTTGAAAAGTCTTATCTTTCCGGCTGAAAATTGAATAGCCATTTCTCAATAGAAAATCACATATTATAAGCTCGTAGTTATTGTCTTGCAACAGCCTTTGATGACTCTCATAGTTCTTAAATGTACCTATATCATCAAGTAGGATATATCTAGCACCATAAACGTGTTCTAGCTCAATATTTCCTGTAAACTCAGAACCATCAATAAGAACAACATCAAATATGTCGATACCATTTTCTTCACGAATAATTTCAATGCCATTTTCAGGGACATTTGAATTTTTCAAATATTGAATATCTTGATTCAACCAATCTATAACCTGTTCAAGCGGGTAGGCTTTGAGTTGGCTATCGACAGTTTTATAGAAATTTTCGACCTTTTGCACTGATGGAAACTCATCAACGGATACTGAGGAAACGTTGTAGCATTTGACAAGCGGGATATCCTTGTAGTGGTTCCTCAGTACTTGAAAGCGTTCTCTTGAGATTTCAATGCAGAATAAGTTAGGCCGAGAAGGATTTCTAAGAATCCCCTGAACAAATGCTTCTGTACTTCCTTGGCCGGAGGATGAGCCGATTTCTAAGATCGATCTAACATCTTCTTTACTGGCAATTTGTTGAATCGCATTGTAGAATGCATCATTCTTAATTTCAGGTGGAATGACCTGACTAAGACCGGACTGAATTTCCATGTCGCTTCTAAACCCCTAAAGCCAAAATCAATTTTCGGATGTTTGCAAAGATATTTTGCTGTTATTAAGCAAGTCAATTAAGTCCTGGCGATCGGGATTTAATGCGATCGCTTTTTCCAGAGGTTCGATCGCCCCTTCAACATCACCCATTTCAATACGTGTATAAGCTAATCCTTCTAATGCTACAGAATTATTAGGCTCTCGCTCTAGCACTAATTCATATCCATTTTCCTGTGCAGCTAGCTGGCTTATTTGGTCATTGATGGTAGACGAAGCTCTTTGGGATATCTCCTGGTTTGACTGAAATGCATCGCTGTACATCTTAATCAGCCCTGATCCCGTCATGCTGAGAAAAGCGATCGCCCCAAGGCAAGAAAATGCCTTCTGAAAAATCTCCATTCTCGTCAATTTCTTACGTTTTTTCTTGGAATCATCAGTAATGGGAAAGTTAGATAGCATCTCTGTAAACCTATGGTTGCGAATCATCATTCGTTCGTCACAACTTCAGGATGCCCTTAACCGTAACCTAAGCGATCAGTCATGGGAACAAGGCTTAACAAATTGCAGTATGTTGTGATTTGCAGGGATGTTGAAGCTAAATGACAAGAGGCGATCGCACCAGCCTCATAACTCAGATACCTGCTCATCTTGCGCTAGCCAATCGTCCAGATCCGCCTCAGACGAAAAATCAAACAACGCTTCCGCCAGGGTTTCTAGTTGCGCCACCGATAAAGCCTCCAACCGTTGCCGCCAAACGACAGCATCAATCCCCAATTGCCGTGTTAGTTGCTTCAAAAGAATAGTCATAGCTGCCTGCTTTGAGCCTCTAGCCTCGCCTCTGGTTTCGCCTTCCTGCAAAATTTCCTGATACCAGGGTGACTGCCGTAATATTGCCATATCCCACCTCATAATCTCTTGGACTACAGCCCTATCTAATACGAATATAGCAAAGAATGCTAATATTTTTCCTCCTCTAAAATAGATTGGTGATGAGGTGGGTTAGGCGATCGCATACCCCGTAAGAGGTCGAATGTGAACCGGATGAAAGGCTAGGACAATGAAGCTTTTGGGCACTCCCGATTCAACCAACTCATCCGTAATCCCCTCCTCAATCCCATCGTAATGAATCCAGATTTTCCCATTACGAATTTCCGCATGAACAACCGTACCATGTACCCGCCGATGCTGCCCCCAGCCCTCATTGACCAACATGAAATGGTTGCGATCCTGACTAATAATCACGAGATTATTAATCTCTCCATAGCAATAGGGTAGGCCCGCATAGTACTGGAGAATCTTCGTAAGCGTTTCCCGCCATTGATCCACTTGCTCCTCTGTAGGAGGATAGTCAGTCGGTAAAGGACTTTGGGATGGACTCTCACTGGTGAGTTGTGCTAGGGGTTGATGGGGGGTTGCCATTGGGTAATCTCCTCAGTTACTTCATTAAAAACCATGATCCGAAAGCCAGGTTCCGCTGGTAACAATTGACCAGCCTCTTCCTCAAAAAAAGTTTCAAAAATCGTTTCACTAACAGCGAGATAAAGCAACCGTTCAGGAGTCCGTTTCCTCAAAAGCTTTGGGTATAGGAAAACCTGTCCCCATGCCTTTTCCAACTCACTCATGGGAGATGGACCAGCAAACTGAGAGACTCTAGACTCGGAACAGATTGCAAATTACATCCGATCCCATCCAAGGTTAACAATGGTATTGAGTAAGGGCATACTTTATCTTAGAGTTTTGCCTAATCCGTTGCCTGATCCTGCGTTGACAAGATTTGCCATGAAGACCCGTCTGACCTCTCTCCTCACCACCATTGCCGTGATTTTTGGATGTGGGGGCGCGATCGCCCTCCTCCAGCAACCCCGCTTGCAACAACTCACCGAGGCTACTACTGTACTCTCGCAAGCGACCTTAGAACAACAAGTCGAACAAGAAAGCTTACGCTTAGACCTGTGGCAGCGACTCCCTGCCCTAGGCTTTGACAACTTGATAGCAAACTGGAATTTTTTAACGTTCTTGCAATATTTTGGCGACGATGAAGGGCGAAGCCGCACAGACTACAGCCTGAGTCCCAAATACTTCCAGGTCATCCTCAAAAATGATCCTTACTTTTGGAATGCCTATCTGTTCCTATCCGGTAGCAGCACCCTGTACGCGGGACAGCCAGATCGCACGATCGAAATTATGGAACAGTATTTACCCAAGTTGTCCCCAAAGGTACCCGATCGCGCCTACTTTATCTGGCGCTGGAAAGCCACCGATGAGCTATTGTTCCTCTCCGACCCACAAGCAGCAGCAGACTCTTATCAAACCGCAGGTGAATGGGCGGCTGAATATGACACCGAAGAGGGGAGGGTTGTTGCAGAAGTTTCTAGAGGGACAGCCGATTATCTGCGCGTCAATCCGACTAGTAGAGCAGTGCAGGTGACGGCTTGGATGACCATCTATGGTAATGCCTTTGATGAGGCTACACGGCAACGGGCCATTGACAATATTCGGGCATTGGGTGGGGATGTCATTCTCAATGAAAAGGGTGAGGTTGTAGAAGTGAAATCGCCGAGCAATTAGTCTATCTAGGGTTCCGGCTAAGGACTTTTATGACTGTGGGGGCGATCGCCCCCAATAGGACAGCCCATAACGCAGCCTCAATCCCCAGCCATGATCACCATAAACGCATCTATAGCGAATCTGGGTCAATGCCACGCTCACGCAACTTTGCTAAAAGCGCTTCTCGCTGCTGGCGTTCTTGTTCAACCTGTTGCTGGGCTTGTTCAACCTGTTGTTGGGCTTGTTCGGCCTGCTGCTGGGCAGCCTCTTCAGGCAGCAGAACGAGATGCCCCCCTTCATCAAAAAAACGAAGCCATGTGGTCTCATCATCCTCAATCAAGCCATGCCAGTGGCCTAGCCATAACCCCAGTGCATCTGACCGTAAATATCCCTGCTCATTGGGCACAAGTTCTCGATAGCCTTGGCTCAAATCCAAAGTCCAACCTTGGAATGCGTCGGGGGCAAACGGGTCATAGATGAAATAGTCACGGGTTTTGAAGACTTGAGCATATAATTCCTTTTTGGGACCACGATCCACCGCAGCCGTGCTCTGTGAAAGCAGTTCAATGATGACATCGGGATAGCGCCCCTCTTCTTCCCAAACGACCCATCCTTGGCGAGACGGATTGTGGGGAGTATCGAGTACAACAAAGAAATCCGGTCCCCGAAAATCTTGATTGCGGACTTGGCGAGTGCTGTAGTAAATAAACATATTGCCGCCAGCAAAGTAGTCTTGGCGTTCTCGCCAGTGATATTTCAACGAGCGAATGAGGACATTCATGGCAATGCGGTGGCGATTACTTTCCAACGGTTCACCATCATCAAAAATTAGTTCATCAGAAGAAGGCGGTAGATCTGGCACCCAAGCACTTTCCTTCCCAGCAGAAGACTGAGGAGACACTGCTGGTTGAACAGAAGACTGAGAAGGATCATAGACCGTTTTAGTAGACATAGGCGGTTTGCCAGACTCATCACATTGTACTCATTAGACCTGTCCGAAAATTGGGGTGAAGTACCCGCTGCGCGGGTACTTCACCCCAAATTTCGGACGACTCTATTATAGAAATGGAAATAAATGGCCCCTGTCTGGCCCATTTCACACTTCATAGACTTCATTGTCGCCAGCCCACACCAATTCAAACAACCGTAACCCATTTTCGGTGAGGATAGCGTCGTCGCCATCGTAGGCTACATCTTGGCGATCGCCCCCCGCCGCCCACACCAAATCCCCAATCCACCAGTTACAGGGCACCATGCCATGTTCGTGAGTTAATAAATCTTCCAAATATACAAATCGGGACACATCAACAGTCTGAATCAACAGATAATAGAGCGATAACCCCGTACGATGCTCCACGCCATTGAGAATCTGAGAGAGATAGTATGCCGCTTGGGCTGGGGAGAGACTGGAAACCCGTTGCTGAATACAGTCCAGAATACGATCCACAAAGTTGATCCCTAAGTATTGATCAAGCGACTCAACAGCAGCTTGGGCATCAGACTGACTGACAGTGGTCATTTTTGCCCAATCTACGTCGGGATATAAGCGATTCAGCAAGCGATAGCCTTCCTCATTGAGCCGTAGCCCTCCATTAGTTGGATCGACCGAAAAATCCGCACCCGGAATAGCCCCTGCCTGAACCAAGGTCTGACAAATTTCAACAACATGCTGCTGCATATCAATTGCTCCCAAGAATTTCAGCCCTCCCTTCAACATCCATGGGTGATATCAATCGGTGATGCCCTCGAACCATATTCTTGATTCTTGGCCGATATCGTACATAGATATCCACCAATCTCCCCAGATGTGGAATAGGGTTTTACAAAGGCTAGGCAATCATTCCCGTTCAGGCTGTTGCATGGGCCACATTTTGCAGCAAAAATCTACACATTGGGTCAGACCTGTCAACAAAATTTCGACGAGGCTTAATTTTCTTAACCTAAGGGTAGGTGTTCGGGAGATTGTCGTAAGATGATTAAGATAAGCTAAAAAATATCCAAAACTGGGTTAACTCTGGGGCCACTCTCCAGATCAGTTCAGTCTTTTCCCTCAGCACTTTAACAATTACAGGCAAGTCATTGCCTGTTCTCTGTGAGTTACGTTAAATTTAGTTAAGATTATACTCATAATACTTTTTGACTAGCTTTCTTGGTGATCCCATTTGCCAAGAGCAGCCTTAGCCCTAGCAAGT